>JAPLKF010000258.1 GCA_026388215.1 Pseudomonadota bacterium
TTATTTCAAAAAGGGTATTGTTTCTTCTTTAGATATCAGAGGGTTCTCAAGAATGATACTCCATTAACTTATGTTAAAAAAGAGCCTGTCCCAGCATCTGATTAAGGATAAAAATATCATAAATAAAATGGTTAAAATGTCCAGTATAGGTGAAGAGGATGTTGTAGTCGAGGTAGGGGCCGGCCATGGTGACCTCACAAGATGTCTTGTTGAGAAGGCGGGTTATGTGTATGCAGTAGAACTTGACAGGACATTCAGGCAGTATCTTGAGCCACTTGAGAAGAAATATAAAAACATAAGGGTCATATTTGACGATTTTTTAAAGATACCGCTTTTACAATTTAAGAAGGTAAAGAATATCAAGGTGATAGGGAATATACCTTACAAGATAACAGGCCCCATACTGTTTAAGTTACTTGAAGAGAGGGTAGCAGTAGATAGTGCATATTTGACCATGCAAAAAGAAATCGGTCAGAGGGTTGTGAGTAAACCTTTTAGCAGGACATACGGGGCACTATCGGCAATTTACCAGATATTTTCTGAGGTAAGGATACTTTTTTATATGAAGCCGGGTGTTTTTCAACCGCCCCCGAAGATAGACAGTGCGTTTCTTTCAATTACTTTTAAAGAGGATGAAAGAATCGTGGAGGATGGATTGGTAGAGTTTATAAGGATATGCTTTCAGAATAAAAGGAAGCACATGAAATATACCCTGACCAGACATTTTGGTGAGGAAAAAATAGCATCCCTCTACATGTCTATGGATTTTCCTCACACGATTCGTGCAGAAGAGATAGAACCTCAAAGGTTTAAGGAAATGTACAGGTTTTTTAACTGATTATGCGAGAAATAGTCGGTTTTACAACAACAATCCCAGTAGAAATTGTTTTTGCAGGGGGGTATATCCCTTGCGACCTTAACAACGTTTTTATAACTGATGAGAACCCCATGCATTATATTGAAAGAGCTGAAAAAGATGGGTTCCCAAAGAGTATGTGCAACTGGATAAAGGGCATATACGGCGTTGTGATGGAGAAGAATATAGGCATAGTGATAACAGTAATGGAAGGGGATTGCAGCAATACCCAGGCACTTGCAGAGATATTGAGATATAAGGGCAAAAAGACTATCCCGTTTTCCTATCCTTATGATAGAGACAGAAAGGTTTTAAAAAGGGAGATCAAAAAGCTTATGGAAGCATTCTCTGTGGATGAAACGTCGCTCCTCAAGGTAGAAGAGGGTATTGAGAGGGTAAGATCAATGCTTGAATCAATTGACCGGATGACATGGAAGGAGAGAAGGGTAACAGGTTCTGAAAATCATCTCTGGCTTGTGAGGGCGTCTGACATGCTGGGGGATTACAAAAAATATGGAACCATGTTGGCTGGTTTTATAAATGGGGTCAAAAACAGGGCTGAAATAGAGGGGATTAATGTTGGATATATGGGCGTACCGCCTATTGTCCTTGACCTTTATCAGTTTATTGAGGGTCTTGACGCCCATATCGTTTACAATGAAACCCAGAGACAATTTTCTCTTCCTTATTTTTCAAAAGGCATTGTGGAGAGGTATCTCAGATACACCTATCCTTATGGGATATTTGCGAGGCTTGAGGATATAAAAAGGGAGATTAAAAGGCGAAAGATCAGGGGCATCATCCATTATGTCCAGGCCTTCTGTTACAGGGTAATTGAGGATGTAATACTCATAGAGACACTCGATGTACCTGTTTTAACAATTGAGGGTGATTTGCCAAAACCGCTCGATACAAGGACAAAGCTGAGGCTGGAAGCCTTCATTGAGATGCTCAAAGGGAGAGCGTAGAAAAATAGATTCCCACGGGCAAGCCCGTGGCACTATACATACGCTTCGCGTTAGCAACTGAAGCATTCACCCACGCCTGAAGGTGTGGTCATCTGTATGCTTGCGTAGTTCGTGGGAATCTACTTAAGCAAGCACCGCGAGCGAGAGGGGGAGGCTTAAGCGGGCTTTGCCTTAAGGAGGGGGCGACGCAAGCCCCTGTAATAGAGTAGGCAGTATG
>JAPLKF010000259.1 GCA_026388215.1 Pseudomonadota bacterium
TTACTAATATCCAGGCTGCTGATTTTGCCACTCAACTGGCAGAGCAATTCCTGAAGAAGATTCCGGTTACTGAAGTTGATGCGAACATGACAATGGAGCAGGCAGTGAAAGTACAGGAAGAGTTTGTCTCAATACTTACCAAAGAGTTTGGAAAGCCAGTTGGTTATAAAGCAGGATTGACGAATCCCAATGTGCAGAAGGTTTTTGGTGTGAGTCAGCCTGTACGGGGCACTTTGTTGAAAAAGATGATGCTCAAAAGCGGCACCACTATCCCGGCGAATTTCGGTTCCATCTCTATGAGCGAAGGGGACTTAATCGTGAGGGTCAAAGACGATGCGATCAATCAGGCAAAGACCCCGGAAGAAACCTTGAAACACCTTGATGCGGTGATTCCCTTTATAGAATTACCTGACCTGGTGTGTGGCAAAGGTGTTAAATTCAACGGCCCGATTCTTGTAGCAATTAACGTAGGTGCCCGTTACGGGGTTATGGGTAAACGCATTCCTCTCAAGGCAACGCCGGAATGGATAGAGCGGCTGAAAAACTTTACCCTTCAGGTTTTTGATGAGAAAGGAGCTCTTGTTGCAGAAGGTAAGGGGACCGCTCTCCTTGGTGACCCGCTTAATGTTGTCCTCTGGATAAAAGATTCACTTGCTGCCGAGGGAAAGAAATTGAAGAAAGGTGACTTACTCTCCCTTGGCTCACTCACGAAGATGATGCCTTCAAAGCCAGGTGCCACCGTGAAAGCCGTATATACTGGACTGGATCCGAAGGGCCCAGTGGAAATATCAGTGACCTTCAATTAGCCTACCGGGGCGTCCTTATGGATAGCCTCATGAAAAGCATTGCAGAAAAACGGAGGGAATTAATCAAGAAGCTCTTTCCCTCCGGCATGCCTCAGTTGTAATGTCCACTCCTTACGTACTACACGGATGATGACAGTATAGATTTCGACTGTATGTCAGCCCACCTCGCACATATAGTCCCCTGGGTCAAAGGCTATCTTATTCCAGGCTCAACCGGTGACGGGTGGGAAATGGACGATGAAGAAAAGAGACCTGGGGTCAGGTCTTGACAGCCTGTTGAAAAACTCTCTTTCATCATAATGCTTGCCGGCAAATTGAGGTAAAACCTTGTGCATACCGCAATAAGAACAGAAAAGGATTATATTGCGTATTCCCGTAACCAAATGGATTGCCCTTACTGACCGCCTCCTCCCTCGGTGTTATCCGGGAGAGCATCTTTACCATCCTCTTTATATTCTGTACTGTGGCGGTCATGAGCACCTGTTCTTTTATCCATTTTCTTCCCCGGAACTTGGCCCTCCGGAACCCCATGAACTCCTTTGCCTCTCCAAAAAGTTCCTCGATCTTTTTCCTCATTCTCTGGGATAGATAATATCCTTTGGTTTTGCTCAGTTCCCGTGCTTTTTGCAGAGCTTTTTCGTAGATGTGATAACTCACCGACCGTGACCTGTCTTTTGTACATTCTGATTTTACCGGACAGACGGAGCAGTCTTTTGTACTGGCTCTATAGACGTGCTGCTTACTGTGTTTGTGGATGCCCCAGTATTTGAGTTCTTTGCCTTGGGGGCAGACAAAGATGTTGTCTGTTTTATTATAGGTGAATTGAGCTATCGGATAGATGTCGGGGTTGCGCCGATCACGATAGGAGATAACCGGTATATGAGGAACAATGTTTTCATTGATAAGATTATGGATAAACTCTCCCGTTGCATATCCTTTATCTGCCCCGAGTGTCTCCGGGATGATTTTGTACCTCCACTTTATTTTCTGGAGTTCAGATAGTGCTGTTTCGCAGTCTGTGTGTCTATCCGGATTGGCGATGTCGGCTCCCACGATGATCCTGCTTTTATTGTCCATAACGTATGTAGCTGCATGGCTAAGCTGTGTTGTAGAGGTAGAGGACTTCCGGGAAAGTCGTGCGTCGGGATCCGTTTGTGAACGATGGGTATCGTTACTTATCTTCTGTCCTCTATGGGGATAATCTTTTCCCGGTTCATAGGGGTCTTCTACAGGATTCTCCTTTTCGAGGACTTCGATGTATTCCTTCGGTTTAAGCTCCACCACGATGGGCTCCATGCTCTTAAAGGAGGCATCGGCCTGGATATGGGTGGCATCAATGGTGAGATGTCTCCCATCGATGAATCCATGAGTCATGCACTGGTTAATAATTGCATCGAAGATATGCTGGAAGAGATCGTTCTCGGCAAAGCGTTCATGCCTGTTCTTGGAGAAGGTGGAGTGATCGGGTACCTTATCCTGGAGACTCAAACCCACAAACCAGCGATAGCCGATATGCATATTTACTTCTTCGCAGAGCCTTCTTTCTGAGCGTATCCCATAGAGGTATCCGATAAGGAGCATTCTGAGCAATAGTTCAGGATCGATCGAGGGTCTGCCGGTATGGCTGTAGAGATGCTTTACCTTGTTGCGGATGAAGGAAAAATCAACATGCTTGTGTATCAATCTTAGAAGATGGTCTTCGGGAATCAGATCATCTATCTTCACGTAATAGAATGCCGGCTCCTGTCTGTTTTTTTCTCCTAACAATATGGCCTCCGGTGGAATGGTTTATATACCGTATTTTACCATATAGATGAGCAACAGACCAGGGATTTATGAGGGTTTAGGGAGAGTTTTTCAACAGGCTGTAAAGATTTGACCCCCAATCCCTACCTTTAAAAATTAAAAACCCCCATGTTCAACCATGAGGGTTAATTTTGTAAAATTAATTCTTAATTACTATGAACTATAGTGTGATGAGTGGGAACTGTGTGAACTGTGTGACTCATGGGAACTGTGTGACCAATGCGTAGCTAATTGAACATTGTTGTCACTTTGATTAAGAACATCATTTGCATGTTGTAGAAATAAAGGGGTCGAACTCTGAATTGTGGATATTGTATTGGTTTGCTTTGCAACTACAGGTTTTACAAAAGGAACCAAGGAGAAAAGGAAGAGCGAAACAGATACGAGAACCGTAAGAAATCTTCTCATAATACATTCCCTCCTTTTATTCACAATTATAACAAGCAGAATTTTTTTGTCAAGGTATTTTAATTTTTCTTTATGATTTCAATATGTTGACTATGTAGTTCAAGCGATGAAGCGAAAAATCCACCACAATTTTCCAGATAATCACATTTTCCGCATTCTTCAAGATATATGTTTTTCCAAGAGGAGATTGATTTTCTTGTATATCTCCAAAGATTTTTTGGCAATACACACAGTTGAGCATTATATATAGATACATTCATACCTCGTTTCCAGAGATACGTAACAGCTTTTTCGAGTTGTTCATTGTAATCATAGGGGTCTATCCATAGTATGTCTATATTTTTTTTCGCCACTTCCATTGTTTCCATTTGCATAAAAGCTATATGAAATACAAATGGAAAATTATGATAAATAAATTCTGCTAACTGGGGGAGTCTCTTATAATTCAATTTATGGATAACAATTCTTATACCGATTTTTTGTTTGAAGCGAGCAAGGTTATATAAACCTTGTATTGTTTTATAAAATCCATTTGCCCCAATGATATTGTTATGTTCTGTATCGGTGTCAGCATAAAGTGGAATATCGATAGTGAGGTCTGGATGTTGAACCATCACAATTTTTTTAACATAATCAAAATTTTCCAGTTTAATACCGTTTGTTAGCATGATTAATTTAGTTTTTGGTAGTCTTTGTTTGCAGGCTGTTATTATATCTATCAATTTATCCCCTATTAGTGTAGGTTCACCACCAGTAATCCCCAATAACTGTGTATTATTATCAATCAAGGAAATAATTTTAAAAATAAATGGGCTTTTATCATCCTCTTTTGTAACTAAAGACTGTGGACACATAATACAAGAACAATTGCAACGTTCTGTAACAAGAAGAACGTTACCAACAGAATTTTTTTTATATAAAACATTGATATTTCCATTTGGTTCTATCGAAACCACATCCCCAGTATTAAGATATTTAATATCTTCAAGGTTACATAATATAGTTGTTCCTTTAGGGTCACGATTCCGTTTGGTGACAAGAATTGCTGCATAACCAGATTCTAACTTTTCACCATTTGCCACAAAAATAAAATCTTGCCTTAAGGAATGTTTAATCGGTTTATAAGTTATTTTACCTATTATATGATTGTTTATATCTAATAACGGTATACCAGTTATTTTTTTCATGATGAGGTAATACAAACATTATTTTCTATTGGTCTTCTTATAATCCAAGACCAAAATACGTCTTCAATCTTTCCGTTACCTTGTTTTACTAAATCCAGAAGATAGTGCATAATTTTCTTATTTCTTTTACATATTTCACTTGTAGGTCGATGTCCCACGATGTCGCCCTGTTCTGAATAATTGCGAACAGGGTCTGCTCCACAAAAACTCTGATATGCACAACTTGAGCACTCTGGTAAACACTCCAAACAAGCAGACCTTATAAGAGAACGGATAAATTCACTATTAAAGAGTTCCAAATAAGAATTTTTATTTACATTACCCATTAGAAATTTATTGTCTCCCATTGCAGCAAGCATACGTGCTTCATCCGATACATATACGTTACCATTGTAATCATAAATTACTCCACTTATGGCTATACCAGCAGGGGATTGCAAATCAACAAAGCCCGTAGAAAACGGTGTCAACATTCTCGTTAGTAATAAGGATGCAAAAGATTCCACAAAATAAGTGCCTTTAAGGTTTATATCAATAATGTAGTCTAATGCCTCTATATAATTTTCAACAAACTCTTCCATTGTATAGCCCAACATACGTCTATCACGTTTTGCAAAACCATAAGGATTTAATGAACGCAAAAACATTCCATTGAACCCCTGACTTATATATTCATCCACTATCTCCTTAAACCTTTCAAGGCTAAACCTTGAAGCTGTCATTAATGCTGAAACACTATCATGCCCGAGATATTCACGGCATAAGCTAATTTTCTCAATAAGAATATCATAACTATTATCTGTAGCCTGAAGGGGTCTATTTTTATTATGCAAATCTCTTGGACCATCTAAAGAAGTAGAAATATAGACATGATGTTTTTTGAGATACTTGAGCATATCCTTTGTCATAAGACTTAAATTGGTGCATATTACAAATTCTAAATCCTTTTTTTTGAAAAGGTTACGCCACTCTGAATATTCAATAATTTGTTTCACAATCTTAAAATTGAGCAGGGGTTCGCCACCTTGAAATTCTATCTTTATCATTGGTGAAGGGGATTGAAAAATCGTATCAACAACTTTTTTTGCTGTAGATTTATCCATATCAAACTGATGCGCCTCTACGTCTTTACGAGAAACCTGACAATATCTACAATTTGAATTGCAACGCAAAGTAGGTACGACCATGTGAAGTGCTGTAAATTTGTTTAAAAAACTTTTTTTAGTTCGATATTTGGTTGCAAGCATTTCAATAACAGGATTTATATCAGTGTCAGTTAAAATCTGTTTGGCCTTAAGGTTGAGGAAAGTCTCGTCTTGCGGGTTTAATGTGCATTTAATTAGCTGTTCGAACTTATCTTTTGAAATAAAAGTAAATTCACCAACCTCATTTGTAATAAAAATTTCATCATTATTGAATCTCTCAAACCTAAGGGGAAGAAGTTTATAGGACATACTTAATTTATTGGAGAAAAAGCTTTTTTGACTATTTCATCTCTAATGCTACCACAACTTCTTTCCACAACCACTCTTACTTGTTGGTCTATCAGTTCGTTGCAAAATTTATCCACAACTTCTTCTAATGAAACATCACCTTCGTCTTTTTTCTTAAAATATACCCCAATGATGTCTTCTGAAATAGAATCAATATTTATATAACATTTATCAGTAAATTTGTATGATGTTTGTAGGATGGCTTCAAACTCGTATATTTTTTTATTTACTTCAATGAGTAATTGATTATCACTTATCTTTTTAACTATTTCTTTCATTTTTTACACCCCCCTCACTTCCATTGTATCAAAACCACAAAAAAAGTAAAGTTCAATGACTTTGATAAAACAGCTGTACTTCTATAGATGGTGTTATTAAATGATAGAAATTGAATATTGCATCTACAACTGTTCACTAGGATGTGGTTATGAAGACTGAAAATTACGGAATGAAAGAGAATATTATAACCCGGAGATCAGCCAGAGCCCGCAGTATGGGCGATTGACTGCATCTAGTCGTTAGCCAGCCTTAAGTCGACTACCAAATTGAGGATATGCACGATCCACTACATCGAGCAACTTGTCAACAAGAGCGACCGCATCGGGCAATACGTCTGCTTGAGTCCGTGCAGCAGATCTCGGTATGCGATGAAGGCGGTGCAGAGAGTTCCCACAAGTATCGAACACGCTTGCCCTGACGGCTCCCCAATGGCCGTGAGAATACATCGATGTCCATGAATAAAAGCGGTCGTAATCTTCCTTCACTTCTGCCTGTATGCTTAGCTCCCGTAAATTGCTCTTGGTCCAGTGTCCGACGTCGATCGGCAAGAACTCCTGCCAAATGTCTTCGTTGGCTAAGCTCTGGAGGGTGTCCATAGAGATAGAGAGCGGCTGGTCGGTTGCCTCTTCGAGCTTCAGAAGAGCCAACTTCGCCTGACCTGAACCGAATACTCGATACGACTTCCACAATTCGATATTGTCCTTTTTGACCAGAAACGCCAGAGTTACGTAAAGCTCGAGCAGAGTGCGAAGTATAAAGCGGGCACCGATAGTAGTACTAACCCCGACTCGCATTAGTTCATCCACCAATACAAGAGCAAAGAGTACCATGCCGAATACCGTGTCATGTCGGCTGTCCAACGCGGACGTGATCCTCGTTGCGTTGCAGTGATCGAGCAGATTGCGTACGACCATATCCAGTTGCCCAACAGTTGTTCCAGTTTTCGGCTTAGATTCCACGGCGTGCTCGGTTAATGGAAAGCATAGCGTGGCTTTTAGGCAATAAGCCCAAAACTCATCAGGCCAAACTTCAGGGGCAGCTTCACCTCTCATTGCCGAGAGAGAGATTTCTGTCGCGCGTATCGACGGCCTCACATGCCGTTGATCGCCGAGGTGTGGGTACAAGGCTAACTCTTTAACCATGTCTGGCGGAACCTGCAGCATACCAGCCGCAACCCTACATAACACAACGACCCAACGCAGATCCGTCGCAGCCTGAGATTGGTGATCGAGTACGTCTGCAACTGCTCTCGCTAGATGCCCCCAGTCATCCTGGTCCGGCTCATCATGAATAGCGCTAAGCCATGCTTCACGGCCTGGTAAACTGGGTAGCAACAAGAGGGGCCGCAAAGCAAGCTTGCCTTCCTCGGAACCACAAAGAAAGTCGATTATGACGGCTTTGGACGGTGGAAGGGCCGCAGCAATCCCGCTTAGTCGCACATCGTACGTCGATGCGGACTTTGCCACTCGGTTGCCAAGGGTACGGAAGACCTCCAGAACCACGTCGCGGGGAAAGTGCTTCAGAAGTAGAGCACCCCACAAGAGTTCAGGTAGTCGGTCATTCAACCACGAACTTGGGTTGAGCGCCGGAACCTGGGCCATCGGGGGTACAAACCGACTGCCCTCCTTCTTATGCTGACGCAGCGTCGACGTTTTCAGCCCTTGCCTTTCGCGTTTCTCTCTGGATTTACGCCCCATCTTTAGTCTATCTCTGCGTGGCTAAGAAAAATAATGGGGTCAGGTCTTGAAA
>JAPLKF010000260.1 GCA_026388215.1 Pseudomonadota bacterium
GGTGCAACAAGTGACGGGGTGTAATCATACCCCACTGCTTCTGCTTCTTCTATCTCTCTCATCTCATGCTCATCAAGGATTCTCAGGAAAAGAATCCAGGTAAGCTCGGGGACATACTGTAAAGCGCCAGCACAGTTCGACCTCCGCATAATGTCGCAGATGTTTTTGATTACGGCATTCACGGACTGCTGGGTGACAAGGCGTTTATTGTTCCCGTTATTTTTATTTTTCCTCGCTCTCATCTCTTATTCCTCTGGTTCCTCAAGGGGTTCCGGCACATATACCTTTCGTCCAGCATGTATCCCCAGACCGTCACTTCGTTTTTTACCATGTTATAATCCTCCTTCAAATGCCCGCCGCAAGAGCGAAGCCGGCAGGGTGTTAATGTGCTCCAGTTGTGCCTCCAGTGCCCTCCGTACTTTCCCCACCTTCTCCATCTGCTCATTCAATATCGCCGCAATCCCCTTCTGCTCTGAGAGGGGAGGGAGGGGGATTTCGATAGAATGTATAAAATCCCTTGTTAATCCTTGTATGGTTGCCCCACGGCAGTTTTCAATGAGATAGTCAGAAATGCTCAAAATGTATCTCACAACAAAATCAGGGTTGATGTTTGGACCACACACGAAAGGACTCAGGTCTTGACTGGCTCCCATCTCTTCAATAGCGATACCCACACGGCCAACCCTGGTTCTTGTGACCAAAAGTACTGTTCCTGGTACACAAACGGCTGTTTTGCCTGATAATAAACCATCCTCTGTTAAAAAAGCCCGTGCATGCTGTGCAGATATATACAACTCGGTAATGTCGGCACCTGTAACAAATGGGATTGCCCCATTCCAAAATTTAGGATTTTCCTTTGAAGGAGTTCCGCCAGAATTAAAGTGTCCTTCTTCCCCCAACCGTACCCACCGCCAGCCTTCCGGCAGTTCTTCATCAAGTCGAGGGAAGACCTGCCGCAAGTAGGAAGCGGAGAGGGATTTGGCGGCTTCCAACTGGGCTTGTGTTGCTTTCCGTGCCTTTCGTACTGTCTCCATCTGCTCATTCAATATCGCCGCAATCCGTTTCTGCTCAGAGAGGGGTGGGAGGGGAATTAAGAAACTTTGTAAGTTGGATTTTGATATTTCTGTGAATGTTGCTCCGCTACCCAATGCTTGTAGCTGCGTCACAAATTTCTTAAGCACCCAAAACAAAAAATTAGATTCGATCTTTTCACCAGGAATAAAACTTTTACATCCTTGATTGGTACATAGAGGAACATCAGCAATTCCAAGATGCCCTATTGGTGCTCTACTCGATAGAACGACAGATCCGGTTGGAAGCAATTCTGTTCCACAACTTTCATATCCGGTTCTTGTAATTTTTCTAATTGAAGTTGTTATGTGAATTCCATCAAACTTCCCTAAATCAGTGGGAGTAATCCAAACGATGCCACCATCCCAGTAAGAAGGGTTATCTGTTCTTGGTGTAGAACCTCCGACAACTCGGCACACCTCCCCCAACCTTACCCATCGCCAGCCGTCAGGAAGAGGTCTTTTAAAATCTGATTTAAAATCAATAGGTTCGGTTGTCATTTTTCGCTTGAAATTCTCTCGCACTGTGTTAAAATAAAATCAATCCAGTTATCTGGAGGTGGATGGCGAAAGCTATCGAACTTGTAAAGGTCCCGCCCTGATGACAAGAGCCCATGGGGCTCTCCCGAAAGGGTAGTCAGGACGGTCAAATTTTATGCTGCTTCAAAGTCCTTCTCTTTTTGTTGTTTGAATTTTGGGACAACTATCTCATCCGCTGGCACCCATACCACCTTACCATCACGCCAGATTACTATTGGACTTCCTCTCCGCTTGTGCTCAGCTATAGCCTCGCTTTACTTTTTCAAATAGATTATCATCTATCACCGTCAATATTCCACTTTTTTCCCTGGCGATAACAACTGGCGTATCTTCAGAATTATCGAATAAAATCCAAGAGTCAAGCAATGGCCTATATAGGTGAAATAAGTTATATAACCCCCTATTAAATCTTCGCCGAACGGTTTGGGCAGGAACATCATGTCCTCCCATGCTTACGCGGTCTGCAATACGCTTTAGGGCGAGATCTGTGTTGCGAAGCCACAAGAAATACAAATGAATTTTATATCCCTTTCTCTTTAAATCTTTCAATAATTTCAAATAGGATTTACCTGCGAGCGTTGTTTCAAAAGCAAAATCAACACCTTTGTCAGCGTATTCGTAAATTTGTTCCAGCATCAGCCTTCCTGCTTTGATGGCAGCAACATCTGGTGAAAATGGTGAAAGCCCAGATGCGATTAAATCAGCATTTACAAAGTTAAGGCACTTTGCATAATCGGGAAGAAACTTTCTAACGAAGGTGGTTTTTCCTGAACCATTTGGACCAGCAATGATATAAAGGTTGAGGCTTTTCTTATTTTCTTTCATGCCTTGAATATCCTTTCCTTGGTTTGA
>JAPLKF010000261.1 GCA_026388215.1 Pseudomonadota bacterium
TTCTTCTCAACGATGAAACCATAGATAGGAATGGTGGCACATAGGGGAAGGCACAAAACGAGCGTAAAACGGAAAAATCTGAAAAGAGTTTTCCATAGGCCCTGCCAGCCATTCAAAAAAGACGGAATGCCGAAAAAGGCGACAAAGAGGACGTTAGCAAATAAAACCAAAAGGGCAGGCGCTACATCAGTGAGCCCGGCCAACAAAGGATTTTTTGATGATTGGGTCGTAACCTGTACCTCCATAGCCACCCGTTCCTGGATAATGCCATTCAACTCTACGAGAGAACATAACCCCTATTCAGCATGGTTCCAGTATCTTACTCACTACATTAAACGTGTACAAGTGTGATTTTGTTCCATGAAAATTGCAAGTATTTTCAAGAACACTGTTTTTTTTACCAACTATTCGTCCTGCTTGCGAGACCATAAGGCCACAAACGGGGTACTAAACATTCGAGTGGATACGGACCTTCTTTCTGAATAGGACGGATCGGGGTTCTCTGACGATTTCAGCCGACAGAGGTGAGGGGGTAGCCCCGAACCGTTGACAACCTTAACTTAGTAAAGAGTCAAGAGACCGCTCAACTATATTTTGCCGTAGTGGTACTAAGATCCCATGAGGTAAAATATTTTGTTTCATCGGCATATGCTTGATTTTCGAAACATGGTAATATCTATAGGATTGAAGTGTGGCACAAATAGTCTCTTTACGAAAAACAACGTTGCAGGAAGAAAGAAGCAGGATTTACCCTCACAAATCTTTTAACCGGTCTTGTCGAAAATACCGTCAAGGAAGACATTCTGAACAGGCTGGTTCAGCCAGCTTATCTTCCATGAAGTAACGGTCTTCGTTTCGTTATCAAAACTATAGTCCACACGGGCGAAGGCCCTCACACCAAGGGTAACTCCTGACAGAACCACCCCATGTCGCTCATGATCGATTTCAGTCAGTACTATAACGGCAAAAGCGTTCTCCGCTAACGCCTTCTCCCTTATCCTCCGTATGAGCGCTTCTTTCTGGTACCCATCCCTGAGCGAGAGAGATACCATCTTCATCGTACCGTCTGCATGCACGAAAAACGCCGTCGGCTTTATCTTTCCCTGAGAAGCCAGTTCGCTTCTCGCCCTGTCGGCTGCCTTCTCGATAGCACCCTTAAAAGCATCGGTCAAAAGGGACGGGGTCTTAGTTTCACGATAGACGCCGACAGCGATGGGGGAAGAGATAGAGGAATCGGGCGCAAGAACTGCCGGCGGAGAGTCTGGCTGAGCTCCGTGCACTGTTTTATTCTTTCTTTTCCTTTTCCCAAACATTTCCCCTTAATTATACACCAAAACATACAATTATGAACCAAAAATGTGTCGATCATGTTCACGTACGGTTTTCGATTCCCTTGGAGAAAATCTCCTACCATTACCATGTGCTCTCTTGAGGTTCAGTTATTACCACTTGAAAGCTGCTATGCTCCTCAATAATTCATATTCGTTAATTACAGGAAGTAACGGGTGACCAGTACACAAGTCTTGTATGGTAACCCTTACCGTCTCATATCCTCTGGCAAAATTAAATCTGTCAAACTCGGTGGTAGGACACTTTTTAAAGAATCTGAATTGAACAGATTCATTGAAAGTCTGGATCATATTAAAAAACATAAAAAGAAGAAATAACATTTTTCTTCAGTCACTTCGTAAGGGATATTCCTTGTTCTTTTCATAAGAGCATAGGCTGTGTGTTTATTTCTTAAATACTGTAGTGTTCTCTCACCCCATCCCTCAAAATGCAATCCTGACGTAATTATGAAGGTCATTTATTTCTGTAGGTGCTAAGATGTAAGAAAATCTGACAAAAGAGGTGATTATTTAAAATTGCTTTCTATCATTCAAATAACTCTGGATGGCTGCCCGTTCTTTCAAAGATGATAATCTTTTCTTCCTTATTGAGTTTATAGACAAGCAACCAATCAGGTTCTATATGACATTCTCTCCGGTCTTTGAAGTATCCCATAAGGGTATGGTCTCTATATTTTTTATCCAAGTTTCTTTCTTCGATGAGGGTATTAATGATGAGCTTCAATTTCTCGATATCTTTACTGCCTGATTTTTCTAAGCGTTTGACATCCTTCTTAAATTGTTTTGTAAAGAAGGGCCTGAGCATTATACTCCTAACTTTTTGAACATATCCTTAGCATTTTTGCACTCGATAATGTCTTTCCCCTGGTCAGTTTTTTTAAATGTATTTAAAGTGATTTTGTTGGGTATTTCCACATTAAAGGGTAATCCTCTGCGAATCCTCACCTGATTGTAAAATAGATTTATGGCCTGTGTCTCGTTTAACCCTAATTCTCTGAAGATGGTATTCACATCTTCTTTCAATTCAGGGTCTGTCCTTGCCCTAATCATTGCTGTCTTTGCCATGCAAACCTCCAAAAGAATATATTTAGCTTTATTGTATCACAAATGAGGTATATAAGCAAGCATTTTTTGTGGGGGGATAGAGCAAATATACCCTATCCCCATCACCTATACAACTGTATAGTTTTTGTATAGTAGACATGGAAATATTAACCCCCAAAATCGGGAAAACCCCACCCTTGAAATTGTCTGAAAACATAACAATGAGTAGAGAAAGAGCGGAAATCGGGAAAGGGTAGGGTATCCCCATAAAATACTTCCTAATCCATGTGCCGCATGTTCGAGTCATGCCGGGGGCAATTGATTTTTAAGGGATTTATAAAATATAGATTTTGTCTAAGGTACTGAAAAAAATTGACAATCCCAAATATAGTATAATAAACTTGTTATAAGGTTTACCCTAAAAAAAGGAGGGTACGTTATGAAAAAATATTTCTTTATAGGATTGGTGTTAATTTTCATATTTGGTCTTCTAATTCCACCTGTATATTGTCAGGAATCGTATAAAAAAACCAGTACACGTAAATCTACTACCAGTGGGGAAAAGATGATTATAGACTTTTTAATTGCCCGCCCATTAGGTATTTTAAGTTGTGCAGTTGGTTTTGCAGCCACCCTTGTCACTGCGCCTTTTGTTATTTTCTCACAAGACACTTCTGGAAGAGTTGTTGATGAATTTCTGACAAAACCTGGAGACTTTACCTTTACAAGACCCTTAGGAGAGGATATATAACCTAAATTTTTTGAGCAGGAGATAAGCGAGCACCGTGAGCGAGAGGGGGAGGCTTAAGCGGGCTTTGCCTTAAGGAGGGGGCGACGCAAGCCCCTATAATAGAAAGGAGAAACCATGGAATTAAGGGGTATATACACAGCATTAGTAACACCTTTTAAGGATGACAGGATAGACGAGGAATCACTGAAAAAACTGATTGCTTTTCAAATTGAGGGCAATGTTGATGGCATTGTGCCGTGCGGAACAACAGGTGAGGCAGCAACACTATCCTATGATGAACATGATAGGGTGATTGAGCTTACCATAAAGTATGTGAATGGTGCTGTGCCTGTAATTGCCGGGACAGGCTCAAACAGCACAAAGGAGACAGTTGAACTCACAGAGGGCGCCAGGAAATTAGGTGCAGACCTCTGTCTCCTCACAACCCCATATTATAATAAACCAACACAGGAGGGTTTATACAGGCATTACAAAAAGGTTGCGGAAGAAGTAGATATACCATTGATTTTGT
>JAPLKF010000262.1 GCA_026388215.1 Pseudomonadota bacterium
GTCATGAAGTCCCGCAAGCGTCATGTTTTCCGAGATTTTAAATCGCCGCCAAATTTCTGGCTTTGATTCATCAAGGCTTACCTTCAACGTGAGAATCTCTTTTTTGGGTGTTCTTGGTTTTGCCATTTTATCCTTTGTTCCCCGCCCGAACAATAATTCTACTGCAAGCTATAATTTCTCAAATATTATTCTTATCAGTAATTTTTGTCAATCGAAACTCTATCAGTTAATGACTTTATCTCTGGTAGGTGATTAATACATTCATATGTTATTTTAATTACCTGGACTGTTGCGTATCAACATAGGCATTTTATGGCTTGCAACACTTTATAGTAAATGAGGTGATATATTGCATGGTATTAACTCATAAAAATATTTATTGAGAAAGAAGAATGGAGAATAAGCCGGCTATCCTTGAAGACTTCGAAGTGTTTCTTGTGCAAACGAAGACTATTCCAGATAACAAAATCAGTTCAATGTTTACTGGGTACGAAGATTCATTAAATACTGTAATTATCGTTAATCTGCAAGTAATAATCCTCATACAGAATTACTTAGTTCCGCTCGTAATGTTGCATATCGAACTTAGGTTCAAAAAACTTGCTTACAAGGAAGGAGTCCTCGAGCACCACCCTTGAGAAATGGAAGCATAACCTTGCCGTTTAGCTAAATTTATGGGCTAAGTCACAATAGGATGTCCCTAAAATTGCCCATGTGCGAATCTGCATTGAATACCTTTTGCAGGGCTTGTAGATGGCAGTAGACATGAAGGGGATATCGACTTTGCTGAATAAAACACTTCAACCCAGATGTTTGCCGGAAAACACTCAAAATACCTCCTCAGACGTGATTGCGCCGATGTTATTCCGGGACAGCGTTTTGACGTTCTATTGTACCGCAAGTCTTCAGGAACTTCGCGAGGACGTCGTATGGTTGGAACCCCGTAACCTCGCGGCCATTAACCACAAAGGCAGGAACTGCTCTTATGCCCAAGGCGCGAGACCGGGACCAATCGGAATCAACTGCCTCTCTGAACGTCCTCGATTCGATGACAGATCTCGCCTCCTCACCGGGAAGGCCTAATGACTCTGCAACGTCAACCAATACATCCGCTTTCCCAATATTCTTATTGGCGACGAAATATGCTCGGAACACCGCTTCGTGAAACTGTTCCCCGTTGCCTTTGTATTCCGCCCACTTGGCCAATTCCTGAGCCAAGCGGGTGTTGTATGTCCTTTTCTGCTCGGTCAGGGGTAAGCCTAATCCGTCAGCCACACGTTTTAACCGTTGCGTGATACCCTTGATGTCTACTGACGAGCCGGAGAAAAGTTCTTCCAGTGTGACCCCGTCTTCAGGTGTATCGGGGTGGAGGGGGAAAGCGAGCCATCGGACCTCGATGTCATAATCCTTCCTCAGTTGCTCAGTACGCACGGTACTGAAATAGCACCAGGGTCAGACATAATCCGAGAATACCTCAAGTATCGTTGACGTAGTCATAGATCTCCTTTTTAACTAAAGATACAGCAAAAAAGGCTTACCGTCAAGAATATCATGGCTCCAAGAGGCAGGGGACAGACTGAAAATAAAGGGTTCGGCGACCCAGGAAGAAATAAGTCTCCCTGTCTTTCTTGGGGCAAATCTTACCTGCTTATAAGATAGTTATACAGAAATTAATGGTAGGAGGAAACAGGAGAGTATGGATAATACCTACAAGTTTTGCATGCCAACCTTTAAATAGAAGTGAAGGTTACGGAAGGAAATAGAGTGTTGCTCTTCAGCCGCAGCGTTTAGCTGTCGGCCGCAAGATCGTTGATTTTTTATCATAAATTAGTGTGTTAAAAAGCACCTCTTATCTATCCATTTTTCTTGGCAAATCTAGCTCCCATGTCAAAGGCTTTTTCGCAATCCTTTGGAAATATTTCCTTGCGTCCCTTTGCTTTCTTCTCTGGGTCAAAACGACCCGCAACCACCTTTGAATAATCCTTAAACTGATAGGTATCAAAGCTTAAAAGTGACTCCGAAGCTCCGAATAACATCTGCAGGACCCTTTCATTCAGAACGATGTGTTGATCGAAGCCAAATTCTTTCATCCCCTCCGGGGTGGCATTCATAGTATAAATAAACCCCGTATTGACCTTTTTGGGGAAAAGTGATTGTGGAGGTTTGGTATAAGCCAGATAGGGAAACATCAAACGTTCCATAAACGATCTCATCTCTCCGGTAACAGTTCCAAAATAGATCGGGGAACCCAGGATAAGGGCATCGGCTTCCTCTACCTTTTTCAGGATTGGTGTCAGGTCATCCTTTACAGCACATTTGCCATAACTTTTGCCACCTATTGTTTTGCAGGCAAAACAGCTGATGCATCCTTTAAAGTTCAGATCATACAGATGGATGAGTTCTGTTTTTGCCCCCTGTGATTTGGCTCCTTCAAGAGCCTTTTTAAGCAGTGTTGCCGTGTTCCATTTTTTCCTAGGGCTTCCGTTAAATGCAATCACTTTCATAAGTTAGATCTCCTTTGTTTTGATGTTCTTAAATAATCAAATCTCTTTTCATCTAACATTATTATTTTATGCTACTGTAACAAATATCGGCTAACTCCCACCCTATACCACCCCTTTCGCAAACTTTATAAATTATTGTTGATTTTGTAAAGAGCTTTTTCAAAATTTCTATTATGATATGTATCAATTACCAATGGAAATGTCGCATTGCAGTTACTTAATCATAACGCTTGATTATAGGAAGGACTAAACAAAAAATCCAATTATCGATTTTTCAAGATCGAATATCCGGCGGAATCGCTATCTACACCTACTACTACTAAATACATTCGTTAACATTGAAAAACAACTATTACCAATGAAAGCAAGCGCAAGGAAGGCTTTAGAAAAAGAAAGGCAGCGGCCTTACCTCCCCTTTCTTTTTCCCACGGGCATAAGGAAGGCGAGAGGAATTGCAAATAAAAGTCCAAGACCGAAAGAGAGGAAGGTAATCCTAAATCCAGTGCCAGAATCAGAACTTAAATGGAGAATGAAAGTAATTATGGATACTCCCAATGCTCCTCCAACGTCTCGGGCATCAGCTCAATACATGCGTTATTGGCAGCGGGAAACATGATTCCCATACCAATTCCATTAACCAGTATCAGGAGAGACAGTATTTCAGCACTTCCCAATTGAATACCCATCACTCTCCATAACTGGCTTTGTCCGAGAAGGACTGTCGTAAAAGAGATGATACCCAAACCCAACACCATGGGCCATCGGTACCCCCATCGTTTGAGCAGGAAGCTGACGATAGCTGAGGCGGGAATGATTCCCAAAGATCGGGGAGTCAGTATCATACCGCTCATCAACGTCGATAGTTTATGCACTGAGGTAGCATAGAGTGGTATGAAAGCAAAGATTCCAAAAACTCCAGCACCTACAAACATATTTAATAAGTTTGCTGCCAGAAAAGGTTTTGATTTTAACAAAACAAGGTCCATGATTGGGTTCGTTTCTTTCTTTTCTTGGCGAAAAAATAATAAAAGTAAAGAAAGGCCGAGGGCTAAAAAAACTGCTGCAGAAAGAAGGGAGAGGGCAGAGAAGCTTTCACCAACAAGATTCAAGCCGAACATGAGAAAGAGTATCGCCCCACTGATAAAAGAAGCCCCTCGAATGTCTATGTGAGGCCGAGAAAAAACCCTGGAGTCTTTAAACAGCATTATAATTAAAATTATTAAACTTATGCCGATCGGTAAATTGATATAGAAGATGTATCGCCAGGAATATCGGCTCACAATCCATCCCCCTAAGTTTGGCCCAATAAGACCCCCTATGGGGAAAATACTGGTGAAAAAGCCAATGGCCCTTTCCCGATTCTCCGGAAAATGATCGCTCGCAATCCCGGATGCAGTTGGAAGAAAACTTGCTCCTCCAATGCCTTGAAGGAACCTACATGCTATCAACGTATAGATATTGGGTGCGAGGCCGCAGGCGAGAGAACTGGCCGTGAAAAGTATGAGAGAAATGAGGAAAACTTTCTTACGGCCGAAGGTGTCACTTAGCTTTCCCGCCAACGGCATCACCATGGCGACGGCAATTAAATAAATTGAAATGGTCCATCCGGCCCAGAGGACACTGGTGTTGAATTCTTTTATGAAGTTGGGGAAGGCTACAGCAACTACCGTACTATCAATGGAGTACATCAGGAGGCCTAACCCAGCAGTAACGAAAATGAAGTAACGTCGCATATTAGGGGCGATTCGTAAAGATAAAAGATGTTGAGGAATAACTCATGTTAGGATTGGAGTTTACTTAATCGTACTAACAGGGTCAACAAGAATTTAAATGATGTAGCGTTCACCTTGCAGTTATGTATCAAGTGAGCTCCTTCTCTTATAGAATGGTACACCGTTTGCACTAATATAGATTGTTCTAAATTTAATTTTAAGGAGGTACATCATGTCGATCTCTGGTATTTCAAGTACCAACGTTTATCAAAGCAGTCTGCAGACCTGGCTTCAGCAGCTAAAGAGCGATTTCACGGACCTTGAGAAAAGCTTGAATTCCGGCGACCTCGCAGTAGCCCAGAAGGCCTTTGCTACACTAATGCAGGACATGGAGAGCGGCAGCGCGCAGAATACAACCGTAACCTCTACCAGTGACAGCACTGCTGCCAACCCTCAATCCATCGGCAGTATTATTAATCTCACGACTTGACGGGAAGTTTACAGGGCAGGCAGTTTAAATTCATTTACAAGCCGAAAACTACGTTCAGCCCCATTGAATACCAGTTGTAATGTTGCATATTAAAAGGGAATTGTAATAACAACATTGCAGGAAGTTATCGGCTATCGAGCGCACCTACAAGCCTTCAGCAGCGCGATGTGATGGAGCATGAAGATTGATGATAGCAATCTTCACAACAAACCTTTGAGACAAAATATACAGGTGATGGCGAAAATTCTCCCCGCGAAGTCGTTTATTTGCTTGTTCATTTAGCATCTCAAGCCGTTACTCTGCGTTTTTCTATCATGTGCATTTTTTATGGCTACCATCATCAGACTCTTCGGATAATGGATGATTCACCAGGAAAAGCTGACGCCGAACCATATGTATGTGTTCCTTCAGGATGAAAAGTTCATCATAAAAAGCAACCGACACACGAATCCTGCTGACAGTTTCCTCGATTCGATCGAGTTTCGTCTGTAAGTCCTTGACGCTTTCTGGTTGCATGCATTGGGTCACTTCCCTCTCAATATTCCTGAGTTCACGGTACCAGCGGTAATATTTCGACCGCCAATCAGTGGTATCAGAACTACGCCCAGGGGAATCAATATCAAGATCATGCGGTCGATAAATGTGGCCGCCCAGAAGGGAAGATAATCATAAAGCAACGAACCGCCCGACTTATAAAATCGCCGGGCCTGTTCACTAATCGCAAAGTCCTGCTTATTCAGTGATGGAAACTCCCCCGCTTTGTGGACCCATCCAGCCCCGCTGTGAATCTCGACCGAGGCCTTCAGAAGGAGATACACCAAGGCCGGATGCAAGTTTTTGCGCACGATGAGATCTACCCGCGGAGACAGAAGGTGGACATCTGAAGCCGGGAAACTTTTTGACGGGTTGAGAACTCCCCTGGGTAAAATCACGTGGGCGAGATCCGGAAACAGCCTGGTGTAGGCTTCGGCTTGGGTGAAATTCATTAACTTGATGTCCTTCGCGTTAAGCAAGCTTACTACAAACTGGTTATCGGCTGCACCGAATCGCATAACCACATCCAACCTTCCTTCTTTTATCGCCTTATCAGCAGATGTATATGGAAGCTCATAAAATACTGTTGCCGGACCGGAAACGTTCGCAGCCTTCAGCAAATCAAGTGCAAATTTTCGTACGCCACTTCCTTCTGGTCCGATGGCGATTCTTTTTCCATTGAGTTGTGACAGGTCATCAAGGATTTTATTACCCCGGTAAAATACCCACAGCGGTGTGTAGGTCAGATTGCCAAGAGAAACAAGATCTGATGTTTCCTCAATTTTCGCTATTCCTCCTTGAACGAAACCCGCCTCAACCTTCTGGGATTTGTCCCTTAAGAGTTGCAAATTCTCCACGGCCCCTGATGATAAACGTAATTCAAGTCGGATGTTATCGCGGGCCAGTATCTGCCGGTAACGTTCGCCAAAAAAGGCAAAGGCACCACCTTGCGAGCCGGTGGCCATGATCAGGGATTTTGGTGGAAATGGTTTGACATAATGATAGCTCACCCAGAACAAAAGCGCTACGATCAAGAGGACCGAGATAACAGCAAATGATAAGACCTTTGGAGTTAGTTCCCTGATTTTGTTACGACCCATCGCCTATCCCTCCTCAGCAATATGTATAGAGCAATTACATCAGGTTATGACCGCCGACCATGCTTCTCACTGACCAACCGAGAACTTGTTATTAGATGATCTGAGTATACTGTAATGTCCATTGTAGATCAAGGAGGCCTAATTGCACGATGACGTGGGGCCTTAGGGACGCCCATTAAATTATAACTTTCTTTGCCTTCGTGGCATAATCCCTACTCTCCGCCAAAAAGTGATTTTTGAATTGATCTCCATCATGCCCGCCCCTTTTTATCTATTGTCCTCCAATTTTAATTCAATTTCAAGCTAAAAATCTCCAGTGATATTATTGAATATGGATTGAAATGTTGTATATTCGGAGGTAATGACAAATGCTATCTTAAATTAATTTCCCCTCACCTAAAATACGCTCATTTTGCCTCTTAACGGCCTTTTGCTCAACCAGACTACACGCTGTTTTTGCCCTATACTCTCCGCCCTATACTCTCTGCACCACGCTATTTGCTGCCTTTACTGCCGTATACCTTCCCCTCATCAAAAACCTTCTTGCCTACAACCTTCCAGCCGTCTTTCCAGGCCCTGTAGAAACAACTCCAGAACCCCATATGACATGCTGCCACCCTCTGATCAACGACAAGAAGAAGTGTGTCGTTGTCACAATCCAGATACACAGATTTAACCTTTTGTATATGGCCTGAGGTTTCTCCTTTCAGCCATATCTTATTTCTTGACCTCGAAAAGTAATGCGCCTTTTTAGTCGTCAACGTGAGTTCAAAGGCTTCTCTATTCATATATGCAACCATCAATACATCCTTTGTCTTCTCGTCCTGAACAACAACAGGTACAATCCCTTTTTCATCCCACTTTATGTTTTCCATATCAACTCCTTTATTAGCTGAGTGCTTAGAGCAAAGGGTATTAACTCTACGCTCCATGCTCTTCGCTCCATGCTAAAGCCTCACCGCCACTCCTCTATCTCTCAGATACTGCTTCGCTTCAATAATTGTATGTTCTCTATAGTGGAATATAGATGCAGCAAGCACCGC
>JAPLKF010000263.1 GCA_026388215.1 Pseudomonadota bacterium
ACAGGGCAATTGCCCAGGTTATAAAAGAGATTGAACTTTTACATGAAGATCAGGCAACATTACAGGCTGCGGCATAAGGAGGTTACGAGATACTATGAAAAAGGGAGTCATAAGAATTTCAACTAAAAACTTGACAAGCTCTATTCAGCGGTGGCAGTTCACTATGCTTCATGTAGTAATCTTCCAAAAGTGCTTTCTCGATTTCACGCGGATTCCCACAAACAACATAAGAGTACTCCACATTTGATCGACCACCAAACTCATTTTCGATCTCCTTCAGCCTCTTTGAACCCCCGGCGTTGTTTTGCCTATAATTCTTTAGCCTGTGCCACAGTCCTGAGTGACGATTCGTTTCTGGATTCTGATCACACTTGCCTATGTATAGGACCGACGATGCACCCCTTAACCTGCCAAAGCTTGACTTCAGGCGGAAAGCATAGACTCCATTTATTCCATTAAACTCTTCCTCAAATTTCTCCCAATTCTTCCATTCCTCGAAATAATTCTGATAGTCCATTTTTGTTCATCTCCTGTCCCAACGCGGCGCTGAGCGGCTGGCACGAGGATGCGGCCTGTTAGGGCATGCAGCCGAGTGACAGTGTGCTCGAGTGCCTTGTTCGGCGCCTAATGCAGTTTGATTCTATTTGTTTCTATCATTTTATCATATCACCTGTACGGCGCCGATGCAAGGCGCGCTGGACGTCAAGCTCAGCGCCTCGTTCGGTCTTGTTTGCTATCTCTTCAAGCCGTTTTTCGGTGAACTTCCACGACTCGGGAATCATATCGGTCGTGCCGGCTGCATACCCCCTTGCGCTCCATAGGTGGTTTTCATATAGGATTGTGTCACCACTGCCTGCTGCAGCGCTCTTCAGCCAGTCGGCGATTTCCTGTGGAGTAACAAGATACATTCTTGGGAGACTCTCTACCGAGGTACCTTTGAACTGGACTAGGCAGAAGACGGTCTTGTTGCTGTGCTTGGCCAGCCACTTGTCCGCCGCACCACGGTAGTCGGCGTTCTTTATGAACGACTGGGTAAGTCCCCACCCGCCGTCCTTGCTGCCTTTGACGGAAACCTTGTCACCAAGTATGTTATATGTCCCCAAAACAGGGAAGTAAAATGTCCCCCAATCAGGGCAATATGGTGTACCTTTGGAGTAACCCAAAAATACTCTGGAGGTATCGCCTATGCTCAGAAAGGAGGACTATATGACTATTGAAGCACAGATTCGCAAAGGTGTCTATAAGAAAGATATTGCAGAACAATTGGGGGTCCATCCCCGAACTGTAAGCCGTGCCCTCATACGAGGGGGAGTGCCTTCGGGATATAAGAAGCGGATAAGAACCAGCAAGCTCGATCCCTATAAACCCATGATCGATGGATTGCTCAAGGAAGGTGTCTGGAATGCAGTGGTCATTCTCCGTGAATGCGAGGAAAAGGGGTTTAAGGGAGAGGTCACAATCATCAGGGACTATATCGGACCAAAGCGTCCTTTGCGGCAATCGAAAGCCACCGTCCGTTTCGAAACGGAACCGGGACACCAGATGCAAAGCGATTGGGGTGAGATTATTACCATTGTTGCCGGTCAGCCCACAAAGGTCTTCTTCAGTGCCAATACCCTGGGCTACTCCAGGAAGTTCCATTTCTGGTGCACCGACAGCAACGATGCCGAACATACCTATGAAGGGATGATAAGAAGCTTTGAACACTTCGGAGGAGTCACGAAAGAGGTGCTTATTGACAACCAGAAGAGCGCTGTTATTCATCACCGGATCGGACAGACCGTTAAGTTCAATGAACGCTTTATCGACTTTGCAGGATACTACGGGTTTATCCCGAAAGCCTGCCGTCCCCACAGGGCCCGTACCAAAGGCAAGGACGAAAGAATGGTCGGCTATGTTAAACATAACTTCTTTGTCAGGTACAGACAGTTTGATAGCTTTGTCCATATGAACCAGTTAGCAGAAAAGTGGCTTACCGAAGAGGCGGATATGAGAATGCATGGCACCGTCAAAGAGGTAGTACAGGAACGTTTTGCCAGGGAGGCGCCTGTACTTGGTCCTTTGCCCCTTGTCCGCTTTGATACCTCTTATCGTGAGCAAAGGCTTGTCGGCTGGGATGGATACATCGATGTCAGAGGGGGAAGATACAGCGTTCCTTCTTCCCTGTGCGGTACCCCTGTCGACATTAGTATCAGTCTCAACGGGGAGCTTGCAGTATACGCCGGCGACATACAGGTTGCCTGCCATCGTCTTGTCAGCCCCCGTGAAGGCTGGGTAACTACACACGATCATCACCGTGACCTCTGGGCACAGACACTCCATGTGGAAAGAAGAGACCTCTCCGTATATGAGGAGGTGATCCCATGGAACTGAACATACTGCTTGAACGTATGAAGATGGAACATATTGCCCTTCAAATCGATACGATCTGCGAACAGGCATCGAAGAAAGACCTGGACTACAGGGAGTTCCTTACCGAAGTGTTCACAACAGAATGGAACGGCAGACACATCAAAGGGGTTGAAGCACGACTGAGACTTGCCCACTTCCCCTGGGTAAAGACCATTGAACAGTTTGATTTTACCTTCCAGCCCTCCATAGACCGGAAGGTAATAAGGGAACTTGCATCCCTTGCCTTTATAGGCAGGGCAGAAAATATCATCATCTTGGGGCCTCCAGGTGTAGGGAAAACCCATCTTGCGATAGCTCTTGGCATGAAGGCACTGGAGGCAGGTCATACAGCACTCTTTCTTACCCTGGAATCCATGATTACCAGACTTACAAGGGCACGGATGGAGAACCGGACAGAAAGACAACTCCAGCAGTTTGTTGCGCCTAAATTACTGATCATCGATGAGATGGGGTACCTGCCTATGAGCAGGGATGAAGCCGGACTGTTCTTCAGGCTCTTAACCAGACGGTATGAGAAGGCATCCACGATCATCACCTCAAACAAAAGCTTTGTTGACTGGGGAGAAATATTTAATGACCAGGTACTGGCTACTGCTATCCTTGATCGACTTCTTCATCACTGTACCACCCTTAACATCAAGGGAGAAAGTTACAGGCTCAAAGAGAAAAGAAAGGCAGGGCTCTTTGGACCTCCACCCAGGGTACAGGAGGAAAAACATGACGGAGAGAACGGTGAGGATGGGAACATATGAAACCGCTGTTCAGGGGACATTTTACTTCCCTGAAAAGGGGACAAAACAAAAACTTGTTGACACCTTCGGGCACTGTAAGAGGTATGGGGTAGAAAACAGATGCTCAAAGCTTTATGATTTGTATATACTATATCTGCTAACTTGGTTGTGTATATACACTATATATCTTGTACCCATGAGCAATTTAGCTCTTAGCTCATAGCTGATGGCAACTGCTTTTTGCTATGAACTATTGTGGCATGTTTATTGCATTAATATATTTCCGAGGAACATAAAGTGAATATCCCAGCAGGAGGAAATAGAATGAAAACTTTAAGGAATCAAAAAGGTTTTACGCTAGAGTACAATTTGAAACCCACAGGGTTTCTTGCTGGTATCACGTATAATATAACTACACTTGCTGATGCTGCTGGTATCCAGGGCGTGGTAACTGCTATTTCGGGCACAGATTTTATATTTACGGTAGGTGGTGCAGCAACTGCATATTATGTCAGCGTGGCCGGTCCAACCGTTGTTGCTGGTGTATCAGCCGTACCTGCATTTATCAAAATGAAGAGTGCGCGTGGTATCGATTGTAGTGCCCCCGCATCAAACAACTGCGACAAATGGTAACAAGTATATAACTTACTAAACGGTCCACAAAGGGGGATCATCGGCCCCCCCCTATATGATGTTTATAATCCTTATATTTTTTTTCATCATTCTTCTTTATTTTTATCCTGTGTTTTCTGCTTCTTATATATTTATTGAGAGGGACCTATCACCTTTTTTTATCCCACCCCGTAACCTCTGGGTAAACCTTGTAAAATCTTTTGAACTGCCACTCTGGAATTCCTATACTTACTCAGGTATACCTCTTCTTGCTACTCTTCAGCCAGGGGTTTTTTACCCTCCCCATATATTCTATTTATTCTTGCCATTCAATATTGCTTGGAACTGGCTCATTATCCTTCATTTTGTTTTTGCAGGTTGCACGACGTATCTTTTTTTAAGGCATTTGAAGGCATCATCGATCGCTTCATTCGTTGGCGGCGTAATCTTTGCGTTATCGGGATACCTGTTGTCTGTCCATAACCTTCTTCCACATCTTTTAGCCGTTCCATGGTTTCCCTTGGTTATAATGTATTTTTTAAAATATCTTGAGAATAAAAAATCAAAACACATTGTATTTACAGGTATTTTTTTGACAATGGAATTTCTCGCAGGTGCGCCCGAGATTGTGATGATGACCTTTTTAGTCCTCTGTATCATCTCATTTTTTCCTGGAGTATTTGTCACTGAAAAGGTTGGTGTATCGCTACGATTGAAAGGGCTTATTCTCACTGGTCTTATTTTCTTTCTTCTATCTGCTGTCCAACTTTTGCCTTTTTATGAGCTTAAAGCATGGAGCATAAGATACGCAGGCTTGAGCTATCAGGAGGCAACTAATTGGTCTTTTGCATGGAAGGATTTTATCCAATTTTTTCTTCCCGATGCATTTGGTTATTTTAAAACTCCAGAAAAATATTGGGCCAACCAATCATGGTTGAAAACAGTATATCTCGGGATCATCCCATTTGTATTATCTATTTTTTTCTTTATAAGTAGTAAAGACAGAAGGAAATGGATATTTCTGTCGTTGATGTTTATATCTTTTATCTTTGCTCTTGGAAGGAATACCCCGGTTTATCATTTCCTCCACCATATACCGCCTTTTAACAGTATTCGCTATCCGGTGAAATTTCTGTTCCTCTTCTTTTTTATGGTTGCAGTTACATCGGGTCTTGGTCTTGACAGGTTACGAGAAGGTATAAAAAATAAAGACCGGATTACGAAAATAATTGTAAATATTGTTTTTTATTTAGGTTTTCTTTTTGCAGCCCTGTGGGGATATTTATATCTATTTGACGCCGATATTTATGTTTTTCTTGATAAAAATGGTTTCAAGCCAGAAGCGTATAATGATATATGGTTTAACCTCCATAATGCAAAAAGATTTTTGTTCTTCTCTTTTGTGGCTTGTACGCTGATGCTTGTTTATTTGAAAATCAGCTATAAGAGGCTTGCGCTATTTGGCATAGTTTTTATTCTCATTGCAGATCTATTCCTTGCCAATTATGGTTTTTACAGAACAATCCAATGGAATCAATACATTTCTCAATCTAAATTTGAAAAAGCCCTTGCTAAAAATATAGAAACGGAAAGATATTTTCTGACTCGAAAAACAGCTAAAAATTTTGAATTTTTTCCTTTAGATAGGGCAGTTATGAGTTCTGCTTATGCTCCACTTTTTAGATTGTATACAATTGAAGGATCTGAAGTAATGCGGATAAAATATCATGAAATCTTTTTGCTAATAATGAATAGTACCCATTCAATTTCAGATGCGAAGAGATTTTTTGACATAAGTGGTGTGCGCCATGTTATTACCTCTTATAAGGTTAGTGACAACGATTTGAAGTTAGTAAAGAGTATAGAGATTGCAGATAAAACCGCATACCTGTATGAATACACACAGTACCCTGGCAGATTTCTGTTGTTTTCAATAGTTTCTTTTGTAAAAGATGATCAGACTGTAATTGAGAAATTACAATCGGATACATTTGACGGGAAGAGAGAACTGATTCTTATCGGGAACAAGGAAGCGGTGTATGAAAACAAAGACTTGAGAGGTCATGTAAAACTTGTATCATATAAGGCAAATAGATTCAGTTTGGAATATGAAACAAGTAATGACGCATTCCTCTACGTGAGCGATACGTATTATCCGGGCTGGCGGGCGTATGTGGATGGAAAAGAGACAAATATTTACCGTGCAAACCTTGCCTTCAGGGCAATAGAGGTACCGAAAGGCAAGCATACCGTGGTTTTTAAGTACATCCCGATGTCATTCTATATTGGACTTGTTTTGACGATTATCGGAATATTATTGTGCATCTGGCTGTGGAGAAGAGATAATGGTAAATTACCAATAACCAAGCACCAATAACCAAATAAATTCCAATAACCAATTTTTCAAGCACCAAATAGATATCAATATCCAATAACCAAATAACAATAACCAGACAAATTCTAAGTCTGTAATTTGTAATTTGATTATTGGTCATTTTTATTATTATTTATCATTATTTACTTGAATATTCATTCAAATGGGTGTATTATAATACATCAAGGAGGTGTATATGAGTACAGTGAGAATGAACATAACTCTGCCTGAAGATGTCGGGAAGATTCTTGCAGAAGTGAATAATAAATCTGCATATATTGCTGAAGCCATTAAAGAAAAAAAGCGTATGGAAGATAAGGCGAAAATGAGAAAACAACTTGCCATTGCGTATCAAAAGGCAGCGGAAGAGGATTATGAAACATATAGA
>JAPLKF010000264.1 GCA_026388215.1 Pseudomonadota bacterium
AGGGCAGGGAGATTTTACGAAATATATTGTTATCCTGTTTTTAATGAGGAAGGAAAGGTATCAAGATTAGTTATTTTTGCCCGCGACATCACCGACCGTAAAGAAGCAGAAGATATGGTAAGAGAGAGCGAAGAAAAATACTGTAACCTCTTTGAAAATTCTGTTATGGGAATTTTCCGAACCACTCCAGATGGTCATTACTTGAGTGCCAATCCTGCCGGAGCTAAGATGTACGGTTATAAATCGCAAGAAGAAATGATACAATCCGTCACAGATATGGCTCATCAGATATATGTTCACCCCGAAGACCGGAAACGGTTTAAAGAACTGATAGAAAGTAGTGGATTTGTTGAAGGCTTCGAAGCAGAGCATTACACCAAAGACGGAAGCAAAATATGGGCCTTCATGAATGCACGTATTGTCCGTGATATGTCAGGCACCATATTTTACTATGAAACCACTTCTCAGAATATCACCAATCGCAAGCGGGCCGAGGTAGCACTCAAGGAGAGTGAACAAAAATACCGCTCCATCTTTAAGAACTCTGTGGAAGGCATCTTCCAGACCACCCCTGAAGGAAAATTTCTCAGTGTAAACCCTGCACTTGCGAGAATGATTGGGTATGATTCACCCGAAGAATTAATAAAGGGAATTACCGATCTGGCGAAAAAGGGATATGTAAACCCTGAAGACAGGGTAATGTATAAAAAGATTATTGAAAAACAGGGTATCATTCAAGGATTTGAGATACAACACTACAGGAAAGACGGAAGTATATTCTGGGTTTCAATCAATTCCCGTGCGGTGAAGGATGCCACTGGAAAAGTCCTCTACTACGAAGGCGCCGTTGAAGACATCACCTCACGTAAACAAGCCGAAGAAGAACTCAAACAAACCCTTGAGAAACTGAGAAAGACCTTAGCAGGCACCATCCAGGCTATGTCACTGACCGTAGAGACACGAGACCCCTATACCTCGGGTCACCAGAAGAGGGTATCTAATCTTGCCCGGGTAATCGCCCAGGAGATGGCCTTACCAAAGGATGAAGTTGACAATGTCCGTATCAGGCATCATCCACGACATCGGGAAGATGTCAGTACCGGCTGAGATCTTAAGTAAGCCAACGAAACTATCGAATATGGAATTTGGTCTCATCAAGGTCCATCCTCAAACAGGGTATGACATATTAAAAGAGGTTGAGTTACCCTATCCCATAGCTGAGACAGTCCTCCAACACCATGAGCGATTAGATGGCTCAGGATATCCTCAAGGGTTAAAAGGCGAGAATATTATCCTTGAGGCTCGTATACTCGCTGTTGCTGATGTAGTGGAAGCCATGGCCTCCTACAGGCCCTATCGACCAGCTCTCGGGATAGATGCAGCACTGGAGGAAATAGAAAAGAACAAAGGCATCTTATATGATGCTGAGGTAGTTGAGGTATGCCTGAAGCTGTTCAGGGAGAAAGGGTTCAGGTTTTGAACAAAATATATGATCCTGATGAGCCTATTTGTCTTACCTGATTTTACTTCTCAATCGTCTGCTTCTCATTTGGTATTGGCAGGTATTGATTTAACCACAGTATCAAAGTTATTAGGACACAAAACTCCCCATGACATTGAGATATGTTCATCGCTCACCAAATCACATAGCTAAAGCAGTATATATTCTGGATAATATCCTAAACAATAAAATCAACTGAACGAAAACTATACGTGAGGGTAGGGGATGTCTATAAATCAATAGCCGACGCGGGGATTCGAACCCTGGACCTGCTCATTACGAGTGTTTCCTATGGGGTATGGTAACATTCCCCGATTCTTACCCTTTAGCACCTTATTCTTACCACTTAAGACAAGTTTCAGGCATGGGGTTTCCCTATTTTAAGGGCTACATTCCCCATGCCTACTATACAAAAACTATACAATTTTGAGCAAAGTGAGGTTATTTATGGTGATAAATCTGAGGACCTTGAAAAAAGATAACGAGATTCGAGAAAGCATAACTAAGGATATAACCGACCCCCAGGCCGTTGCAAGGGTTTTAACGGCCATCTTGAAAACAGAGGATAAGATTGATCAGAAGAAAGAGCACTTCTGGTGCATAGGGCTAAACACAAGAAATATCATTGAATATCTGGAGTTAGTTTCCCTTGGAACTTTAAGCGCTTCTCTTGTACATCCCCGGGAGGTTTTCCGGCGCGCCATTTCATATGGTGTTAGTAGTATAATTTTGGGACACAATCATCCCTCAGGCACTACGGATCCTTCAGAGGAGGATATTAAAGTTACAAGGAAATTAGTTGAGGTTGGTAAAATAGTAAGCATCGAGGTTTTGGACCATGTGATTGTATCGCAAAAGAGTTTTAATAGCTTAAAGGCGAGAGGGTTGATATAACCCGAGCAGGATCTCATCGGGTAATTAAAAGAAAGCTGACCTGGAAGGGATATAAAAAGATGAGGGGCGGTCCAGGTCACTGCCCCTTCCTCAATATCGAGGTTGAGACGTGACACAGGCGGGCTGTGGATGCGTTTTGAACCGGGGGTAATGGTTCAGTATGGGTAGAGGCAAGAAAAGAACCTACACGCTAAAACTGAGGGTGTGTTATTGCTGCACCAGGGACATGCGCAACCTGGTATTGAGACAGAGTTTGCATTTTAACGAAGAACAATTTTTCATTTGCATTGTCAATATTTATTGGTATAATAGACCAAGCATATGAAGACACAACTGGTATTTCACCAGAAGGTCACAAATGAAAAAGGAGGGACTGTTGAGGTTAAAATCTGGGAGCTTCCGCAAACCTCAAAGGATAAACCGCACGGATACCGGTATTCACTCGTCTATATCCTCAACGGTACACGGATAATAGGCTACGATAATGGAGAGAGAAAGGGCGACCACAGGCATTACGGGAATAGAGAAGAGCCGTATAGGTTTATCAGCATTGAAAGGCTATTTGAAGATTTTTACCGTGATATAAGGAGGTGTTCGAGATGAAG
>JAPLKF010000265.1 GCA_026388215.1 Pseudomonadota bacterium
CCTTTTTCTTGAACCCTTACAGTCAATTAAACCCCCAAAAAACTCAAAGATAATTCTTAACATGTTTATCTTTCCCTTGTCAATTCTTATAGTTAAACTCTTTGCAATTCAGACACTGGACTCAAGACTTTAGACATCAGACTTTTCTATGGGTGTCTAAATATCCCAATTCCTACTATATTTGCTGGTACTGATACAGTAGCTCTTCTCATCTAAGAAGACTTATGACTTTAGACCTTAGACTTTGGACTTTATTCTCATAAATCTAATGTCTATTGCCTTATGTCTATGGTCTAACAATTTGTGTAATCTCTACCCATTCCCTTCTGTTGTCTGAAGTCTATAGTCTAATGTCTATTGCCTTATGTCTATGGTCTACTGTCTGAATCGCAGTAAAACAATATGGGCTAACAATCTGGTGAAAAATGTGTTATATTAATAATATGAAAACAATATGTACGAATAGAAAGGCGTACCATGACTATCATATTGAAGAAACCTTTGAGGCTGGTATTGCACTTTCGGGAACAGAGGTCAAGGCATTAAGGGAAGGCAGGGCAAACCTGAAAGACAGCTACGCAAGGATAAGGGACGGGGAACTCTTTCTCGAGAATGCCCATATTAGCCCTTATTCCTGCGGGAATATATACAACCATGAACCAAAAAGGACAAGAAAACTGCTGATGCATAAAAGGGAAATCTACAAGCTTTACGGGAAGGTAAATGAAAAGGGATATACCCTTGTACCAATATCCATGTACTTTAACGATAAAAACAGGGCAAAGATGGAGCTTGCCCTTGCCAAAGGTAAAACCCGTTTTGATAAGAGGGAAGCCATAAAGAAGAAGGATGAAAAAAGGATAGCAGAACGGGAGTTAAGATCAAGATGAAGGGGGCGATAGGTTTCGACAGGGAAGTTAGGGTCAGAGAGGCATGCCGGGTTCCTACCCACCCGAAAAAAGGTAGAAATAAACATAACTGCAGACTCTCACGAGTACGCACTGGCTGCTTAATGCAGCCACATCATCTGGGCTTTCCTCCTGTTTCAAGTCCAGAATGGTGTAATACAAGCAGGATAGTCTTTCTGGACACCTATACAGAAAGGCAAAAACTTATAGGCGTGGGTGCTGGAAAACCTGTCAGAGGGTGCTCCTTCACCCGAGAAAAAAACACTGACTAAGCATGTAGTCTCTTTGCAATTCTTCTTCTTTGGACGCGGGTTCGATTCCCGCCGCCTCCACCATATATTATTAATGATATTGGTTAGTTGCAAGTTTCAACCTCATCAGAAACTGGTTCTATTCTGGTTCTATTTGCCAGGGATATCACCTTTCGATTATTGACAGCACCCTCTAGTTTGTCCATTTTGAGATGGAGATATTTCACCGTGGTTCTGATATCAGAATGACCCATGAGTTCTTTCACCAGTGTTACATCATTATTTTGTATTAACTGTGATCCAAAACTATGTCGGGTCCCTTCATACAGGCAAACATCCAGGGCACTGTACTTGTGCCATTGATACCACAATGTTTTTGGTAATATTCCTTTGCCTGTTCTTTGGTTTATGAAAAGGAACTGCCTTGGTAATTTATCTTTCATGTGTTTTACGACGATCTCGTAGGCCCTATTCGATAGAGGTATTATCCGCTTCTTATTCTGTTTAGTGCTTTCCTTGATTGTGTTCCCTCGCACATAGGTTCTCTCCACCAACGCCGTCCTGTTGTCCGGGTCTATATGTTTGCATAGTAAAGCACAGGCTTCCCCTGGTCTGAGTCCTGTCTCAAAGAGAAACTCGATAGCATCACGATATGCCTCTGGAATCAACGCCAGTGCATTATCCTGAAGTTTAAACTCTATAGCACGCCTTTGTACGCTATCATCACCTTTGACCTCTGGGAATGAGGGACAGGCGCTTATAGTGCCTCTTTCGACGAGCCAGTTAAAAAAGTTATGGAGGGCATTTAATATGTTTTTCCTGGTCTTGATCTTTACAGAAGAGAGGGCGTCTTTTAAGGAAACTATGTGCTCCCTCTTAACCTTGTTTACGTCATGTTCATAAAGCATGGGAAAATGGTTCTTTACATATCCACGGTATGAGTCCACGGTCCCGGGAGACAACTCACCGAAACTTTCCATTTGTTCCTTCTCCTGTAACCATCTGTGGATCTGTACCTCAAACTTACTCTCTTTGATCTTTGCATCTGTCCAGGACACAGGGTCAAATATGCCCTTTTTAATATCCAGCGCTATCTCCGTTAAGGTATCCACCGCTCTCTTATATGTGTAGAGATACCCCTGGTTGTCTCTCCGATATTCATAATTTTTGCCTTTCCAGTAGAGTTTTATAATACAGTGTGGATTTCCTTCTGGAGTACATAGGCATACTCCATTCATCTTTTTGCGACACTTATTGCAAAGAATAAGTCCCCTCATAATCACACCCCCTGCTTTTAATAGCTCCTGGGGTATTGTAAATGAGTGATCATATCGTGTCAACGGAATCATGTTTTATTATGTATTCCTGTCATTCCCTTTCCTATACCTTCAATAAGAGCATGTATTTTTTCCATTCCCTCAGGAGTGGTATCTTCATGTTCCCAATATTTTTTTTCTTCATGGGAAATGGACGGGGGAGTATCGAATTTACTTTCCCTTTCCTTTTGTTCTGCCTCTAACCAGTCTCTCCAATAATCTTTTTTAAGGAAATTGATGGGATCGCGGGTATAACCTTCTTTAATCTTTTCACTTTGGCTATAATTATCTACTGCCTTTAATAAAGGTTCCCATTCTATGAATTTAAGAGACTTGAGATATTTAAGACATTCTAATTTACCGACTACCTTTCCATTTCGAGCAGGGTATTTCTTCCAGAAGTTTTCAAATAACTCTAAGGAGAACACATATCTTTCTTTTGTAAGAGTGTCTTTTGTAAGAGTGTCTTTTGTGGTTAATGTTTTCCTTAACGGTGATGATCGTAAAACCTTAACGGTGTCATTCGTAAAACCTTTACGGTATCGTTTTTCCTTAACGGTTATCCATTGCTCATAATCCTTGTTAAACCTATACATTTTGGTTAGACCGTTAATGTTTTCCTTAACGGTTAATATTTTCCTTAACTGTAAGGAGTTGACAACCTGGGAAGCCCTAATCTTCTTTATATTCATAGCTTTACAGAATTGTGAGAGGGAGATATAATCATCTTTTTTGTTAAATCCATAGGTCTTTCTAATAACAAACATAGCGGCTCTTAATTCTTGACCGGATATATTGATGCTTATAAGTTTATCGAATAATTCGTTCGATAGGCTTGTATACCCATTTTCTTTTTGTGGACTTGCCATATCTATTTGCCTTTACTTGCCTCAGGGAACAACCTCTCGATATCCTTGACGTTCAGGACCCTCGCCCAGTGTTTTTTCTGCTCATCGGTGAGGACCTTATGCCCGAGTACAACGCTTGATATAGTTGATTCCCGCTCCCCCACTGCTGCAGCAAATAAAAATTGATTTCCATACTTTCTCACTATTGCCGCTTTTAATTCTTTGTTCATCGTCTTGGATCTCATGTGTTACCTCCTATAGTAAAACTTGGATTCAAATTTATGTATCACCTCATTAAAAAAATATATTTATAACTTCAACTTATTAAAAATCTTATTCAAGTTTATAACGATCTTAAAAGGTCTATCGACAAGTAATGTAATTTTTGTTGATCCAGTATAAACCTGAAGAAAAACTTCAGAGTCATAATTTTTAGCATCTGGGCTAAGGACATGCTCTTCGGGGCTCTGAGGTATCGAAATAACCATCATAGTCGGTTTTTTTGTAAGTGTACCGTCCACCCAGATATGAGGTTCATGGAATTTTTTAATTTCTGGGGCATTTGAGAAATCAAGGGTTTCTGTATGTAATGCCAGAATAATCGCCCTGATCCGTGTTAATGAAAGCCCCAGGGAATTAAGCTCCTCTACTACGGATAAATAAAAAAGATGTTTAAGGGAATATTTACGAGCGGTTCCCCGGCCAACAGGAGTGTATAAACCGGGAAGTACAAATTGCTCTGTATAAAATAGAACTCGTCGATCTGGTAATCCGGTAATTTCAGCAGCTTCTTTTCTGGTCCAACTGTTTTTCATAATACTAAAATAAGAATACAAAGTCATGAATTAAAAGTCAAGCAAATAATAAAAAATATTTTCTACTACCTAAAAATACCCCTGATCCTGAATTTTGCACCTAATTTCAAAAGTAGGAGTATCCCCTGGGATACTTTCTATATATTAATACCCTCTACGTTGCCTCTACAATGAAAAACACCATCAAAGAGGGGTAACAGTAGGGGGGTATACCTATGTCTAAAATCACTACACATCCATGCATCAAAAAAAAGGTATTTGAGGACAAGATGTGACATGCCTTCTATGAAGTCGGAAAAGCCCTTATGAAAATCAGACTCTCCGCCCTCTTACTAAAATCAAAGACCCCGATCAACAACGTGAAGTCTATCAGAAGGCTGTCGAGACCGCACCGGAAGGTAAGGTGACGGCAAGGGAAAATGAGGACATACCAACAAGAACCGCCGTTATCAATCAGATTAGATATGAGGAAGAATAGTTTCAAAGGTTCCCATTTCCATATCATTGTTTCTTTATTTCAGGAACGTCAACGAGCAAATTAAGTGATTGAGCCTTTGCTGAACCCTCTATGAACCTTTCTAACAAACCCTTTACAGTATCGTTCTCATAAATGGCTTTGACTTTAAACGCCTTCCAAACTTCTTTGTCTATATATAATTTTATATAGATGGAAATGTTTTTATAAGGTTTAATTCTTTTTACTTTTATGGTTTTCATTGGGTATCACCTCCTTTATAATGTTTCACAGTAAACACCTATTAATAGTTATACTACTATGAAGAGTATTGAGATGTCAAGGATTATTTTGAATATCATAAATAGGGTCCTGAGTAGTAAGATCATCCTATTTAAAATATTAATACCCTCTACGTGGGCCTCAGAATGAAAAATAGGATGAAAGAGGCATCTTAGTACCCCTGGGTAGTCTATATCAAAACGGTAAGCATCACTATAGGAAAAAATGGGATTATGGGATATATCAGGACACTATAAAAGGAGGCCGAGGCCACTGTACGAATGACCTCGGACTTTTGTATCGGTTCACGAAGGAGTAACCTCGCACCGATTGCCGACAGTTGTTTTAAAATGGGTCACAAGTCGGCTGGACCTATCGACGCTTACCGTCTTTACCGGTCGCCCGTCGCCGGCGTCACAATACGTCAGAGAAGATATTGACGTAACTTATTCTATTTCAACCCGTCCCCAAGCAAATATTGTGAGGGCCGTATTTGAGCTACTATCGACCACTAACGCCGTCCCCACTGCCAAGACCATCCCTGAGGGAAAGTCCCATTGAAGGGAAGTGTTCACCCCCATTGAAATCGGGCCAATCAGTGCCTTTTTGACTGCCCCAGCGTTTTCATCTTCACCTATGGTGATGCTCTGAGCGCCAGCCCCGTTGTTTATGCTAAAATGATAGACAATTATTGACTTGCCTGGTACTGCCGCCATAAATTCTTCACATCCTGAAGCGTCTGCACAAGTTCCATTACGTATCCAGCCGAATTTTCCAGGTTGCATATCTGTATTTACAAACGCCATAATTTTTACCTCCTGAGAAAGCCGAAGGGATCTCTCCCTTCGACTATTATTTATTTAAACCAATCGATCCGCCAAAACAACGAATGGGGAAACCGTTGTCCCGCCATCGGCAAGCGTTAAAGCCTCATTCCATAAGGGCTGGCCGTCGTGCCTCTCGATGATTCTGCTAAGGAGCTCATCCGTCTCAAAATGAACATGTATACTCGTGTCAAATCTCATCTCGTTGCGTAAACCTATGCAGTACTGGCTTAAATCAGCCAGTAAAATGTCGCCCTGGGTTCCAAGTGTTTCAGTTTTCTCCGTGAACAAAACTGGTCTTGTTAGCATTGTGAATTTTCCATTCGTTTCGCTCATCACGGGGATTGCCGCACCGCCAAGGCCAACGCTCAGCGATAAAGACAGAAGTTGGGGTATACAGGTTTGGTGACATATCCAGATGCTATTTTTAAAACTTCCCGCGAAGATACGAGACATCATTTTAATTATATTCTCGTAAATAATTGTTTCTTTTTTCTGTCCGGTCTCTTTCGGCACAGTGACCAGGCATGGAGCTTTCAAGATGCCAAGAGGTTCACCAGCGCCTGTACCTTTAAGGAAATAGAGGTCACGATACCAGGATAACCCTTTCCCGCAGATTTGAACGATCTGGTCGAATCCACCAGGGACATCTGCGCTCAATTCAGAGCTGAACCTCAACATTCCTGTCAACTTCTTGGCCGTGAGGGTCATATTCCTTGTCTTCGGACTATGTTCGTCGATGCTTCCCGTTTCGCTCGTATAGCTTGCAGTAAAGCCGCCCATCAAAGCTGAGGCGTGCGACCCTATTGCCATAGCAGGGATTTTAATTTCATTGGATACCATGCCCTGTAAGAATGCACCCGGGGACACGATTTCGTTTTCAAGACTGACTTGATGGATCTGTGCCGCTGTCTGACTGGGAATTAAGAACCCGCCGTCCGCTGGGACAGTCTCAGTCATGCTTCTCAAGGTCAGGCCCGGATGGTGTCTTCCGCTGAAAACGGCACTAAAAAAGTTACAATCCTTATCTGGCCAGACATACCCGCCCTGGCTTCCGAACACGCTGTTCCAATCTTTCGCCTGTCCCGGCGATCTTAATTCATAACCATTACCTGAACCGATACTGTGATTATAATCGTGCAAAGAATTTTCCAAAGTTAAAGGCTTGCCCGGTAACTCCTTTAGCCTTCTTACCTCAGCTATCATCTGGTTATAAATATCCAACTGCACGCTATTAAGTTTCAACTTGCTCCACTCTGCAATCTTTTTTTCGAGGACAGCGATGCCCTCCTGGATTCTTTCATAATCATTATCCATAATATGAACCTCCAAATATTCAATTTTTGTTTTAATTTATTCGTGGCGAGTGGTTTACAGACCGGCTAACCAACGCTTGAGGGGATTCCCGCGGCTCTCAAGTACTTTGCAAGGTGGCGAGAGAGTGTGGCTGCTGCCCCGTATTGCTATGTCTATATATAAATATATACCAATTATCAAATTTGTCAATAAAAATCTTCAAGGTCAAGCTCCTTAAGATCCTTAAAACCAGGGTTGTTTTTTATAAAAGATTGCCATCGCTTCTGAGCCCCACGCTTCTTCTTCGCCCGGCGCTTGCAATGAGGACTACAATATATTTTGTTGCGCCTTCCTTTGAATTCAATTTTACAGATTGGACAAATCATAAAAAGGGACTCCCCGAAAATCTCCAATAGTGAAAAACTCGTGCATGACTACCATCCTGGTTTTTCCCGCTCAATCTGTGGAGATTTGACCCGCCCTCCATACCCTTATTATCATTATCTTTCTTGCACATGTATGTTTAATAGCTTATCAATAAATATCTGCCACATCCCACACAACCATGCTGTCATCCAATGTCTATGTTCGTGGTGCTTATAATCAGAACATGTCCAGCAAAGCCTGATTTTCCTTTTCTTCATTGCTCTTTCCTTCTCTCATATAAGGTCAACTTGTTTATGTTCTTCATATGTAATAAACAGTACCGTTCCTTCCCGAGTGTTCTTCGCTTGCAACCTGGGATCGTACAAAGTCTTTCATGTCTTCTTCTTAATGTCTTGTTCATATCATGCCGTCCCTATTTTCGTCCCGGGTATTATTCCAAGACCATCTTCCTTTTTCAAACTGTTGAGATATAGGGTCTGTTTAATACTAAGTGTTAATAGCCTCGCAAATATCTCTTTAAGTGCGACCTGTACTTCAAGTGTATCTTTTGATAATGCCTCGCCCTCGCTGGTGAACATATTTATTACTTCTTCATGCCCCAAGAGTTCTTCAAGATATTGCAGCCTTTCTTCTAACTGTTGTATTGTTTTCATTGCTTTGCCCCCTTAATTGATTCACATTTGGTACTAATACATGATTATTCTTTATTAAACGGTCTATGTAGTACAATAACTGGGTGGTTCTATTCTGGTTCTTTTGGTGTTGTAGAACGTTTACTGGTGTAGAGTTGAGCGGGTTCGATTCCCGCCGCCTCCACCATATAACTACTTGAAATCATTGACTACACCCCCCTCAAAACTCGTTTCTATTTCGTTTCCTTTTTGAGGTTTCTCAACTGTTCTGAGGTTCACCACTTTTGACATCTTTGACATTCTCATGTGCAGGTATTTTTCTGTTGTTCTTATATCTGAATGTCCCATCAATTCCTTTACAATACTTATATCGTTATCCTGAATCAATTGTGTTGCAAAGCTGTGTCTTGTGCCTGAATATAGGTCAATATCAAGTCCTGAGTGTATTGTCCATTGGTACCATAACGCTTTTGGATAATATCCCCGCCCTGTCCTTGAATTGATAAAAAGAAATTGCTTCGGTAGTTTTCCTTTAATATTCTTTTCTGCTATCTGCAAGGCTCTATCAGATAGTGGAATGATACGTTTACGCTTTTGTTTCGTGGTCTCTCTAATAGTATTCCCTGATACATAGGTTCTCTCTATCCGCGCAATGCCCTGTCTCACGTCAATATGTTCAACCAATAAGGCGCACACCTCTCCAGGTCTCAGTCCTGTCTCCATCAGAAACTCTATCGGGTCCCGGTGATTTTCTGGTATTCTCTTTAATACTTCGGTCTGCAACTGACAGTCAATGGCTGTTCGTGCCTTTGCGTTGTCTCCAGTAATGTGAGGGAATATAGGCATATTTTTGATGGTGCCTCGTTCTTTTAACCAATAAAAGAAGTTCCTGAGGGCATTCATAATATTTTTTCTTGTCTTTATAGATACGCCGGATAATGTGTCCTTGAGGCTCGACAACTGCTCGAGGCTGATTTCTCTCACATCGTAGGCATTGAGTATAGGATAATGGTTTAACACATAGCCTCGGTATGATCTCACCGTACCAGGGGATAGTTCTTGTGCCTGCTCTCTCGTCTCTTTCTCATTCAACCATTGCTCAATCTGTACTTCAAACTTCCTTTCTTTTATCTTTTCATCCGTAAAATCAACAGGAATAAATACACCTTTCTTTATGGCGTTACCTATCTCTATGAGCTTATCAACTGCCCTGTCATATACGAGTACATATCCCTGGTCATCACGGCGGTAATGGTAATGTTTCCCATGCCAATAAACAACAACTATACATTTTGAATTCCCACAACTACAAACTTTATTCATTTTTTTACGGCACTTATTACATAGAATGACACCTGTCATAATTACACCTCCTGCTTTTAATAACTCTTGCGGAAGTGTAACTGAATGGTTATATGGTGTCAAAGGATTCATGTTTTACTTGTTTCCCTTCATCTTCTGATACTCTTCGATCTTTCAGTGTTTCCCATTCAGTTCCTAATGCAACCAACTTTTTATTTAACACGGCGTATTTTTCATCCCACTCCACTATGTTCAAGGCTTCGTCAAGATTTATTCCTTCTCCGATATACTTCTGTAGCCCCGCCTTAAAAAGTTCTTCCTGCTCTGCCTCTTTTGGTACCGATAACATCCGGTACGCACCTGTCAAAACGGAAACACTTTCCGTTTTCAACTGTTCTCTGTTCTCGAATACTTTCATGTAATTTCGTGCCGTCCTGTCGGTAAAAAGCAGGTTCGCTTTAATCCATAACGTGAAAGCGCCATGGGGCAACCTATCTTTTTGCTCTTTGAGCAGTTCCCCGATTCGGATTGCATCCCCCAGGGTGCTTTTAATTGACAACATAATTTTCTGGTGAAGCTCTACTATTTCCACAATCACGCTTGATTCAATTAATTCATTCATTTTATTCCCCTGTTTGAAAACGTTTTCGCCGGTAGTCTGGCAATCGCACATTTTCATATTGTATAACCTTTTCAGCAATCCGGACATATTCGTTGAGAATGTCCTTCCTTTCATCCCTGGTAAGTTTCCGTGCATATCCCTGGTCAATTAATAGCTGTGCATTCTGAGTCCGAAACATCTCACCAGGTTTAAGAATTTCGCCTTGTACCCTGATATTTTTAATGGTCATCAAAAGTTCCATCTTTATTATGGTAATAGGGTTTTATGTCTTGTGGTAGTCCTTCGATCATCACATCCATATATATAAAATGCATTTACCTTGGCATTTTTTTAGCGAAATATCAGAATAGAATAATCATGGTACTGGCACAAAATTGTGGCGAATTGCTATTGTTTAAATGCCTTGCCTTAAAAGCACTCGTTAGCCTCGGGTTTTAAACCATAAATCCGGCAAAGGGAGCAGATACATGAGGGCGCATGTGCCTTTCAGGCTTGTGGCGACATCGCCTATGATGTGTAAGTCGGAGGCAATGAGATTGGAATATTTCGTAAAGCGTGCGCAGAAGAAAGATAAAATAAAAATGGTCAGTTTGATTTGCCTGCGATAAAAGCCTAAAATGTTAAATAAGTGAACAATAGCACAGCTTAACGATAACTTCTTGTAAGACAGCATTTGTCATTATTGCCTAACATACAACGTTTCAACCCGTACTCAATAATATGTCATTTAAGAATTAAAAGTGCACACCTCGATTGCGGTAATCTAAAACCAAAAAGGGGGTTTTAGACTATGACGCAGCTACACAAAAAATTCACTGATACCCAGGTCAAAGAACTTATACGGCGTTACCTGAGGTTAGGTTAGGTTCTGGTGTAATGATAGCCTTATTGATGTCCAAAAGGTGAGGAATAGCGATTTGAAGGCTGTGCACTTTTAAATTTTAGCTAACATCATATCTGAAAACAGTAGGTAGTATGTAGTAGGTAGTATGCATTTTCCCCTGATATTTATAATTCTCTAAGCGAAATAGAACTGAAATAGTTTTCCAAAAAAATAGGTGGAGTGTTTTTTATAATTGACATATAATTATGTTTATATGGCATTCAAAAGTGAAGCGTTATGCGTGAAGCGTGGAAACCAGTGAAGCGTTATGCGTGAAGCGTTAAAAGACGAGATACGCTTCACGAGATACGAGTAACGGGGTTTAAGATACGGATTTTAAAATGAAAATAGAAAACTTTAGAGATTTGGACATTTGGAAATTAGGAATGGAGATTGTGATTGATATCTATAAAATTACAAGTAAATTTCCTAAAGAGGAGACCTATGGTTTGACAGGACAAATGAGAAGAGCAGTTATATCCATTCCTTCTAATATAGCCGAAGGTTTCAATCGATATCATAACAAGGAATACCGTCAATTTTTATATATTGCTCTTGGTTCATGTGGGGAATTAGAAACACAAATAGAGGCAAGTTTTTCACTTCAATACATTGACCAGACAATAAAAAATAAAGTTTTAGAAAAAATTGACCATGAGTCAAGAATGTTAAGGAACCTGATAAAACGGCTTGATGCGTGAAGCGGGGCTCGTGAAGCGTGAAGCGTCATTCGTGAAGCGTGGAAACCAGTGAAGCGTTATTCGTGAAGCGTTAAAAAACGAGATACGCTTCACGAGTTACGAGATACGGGTTTTAAGTTACGAGATACGGTTATATTGTTGGTGAAAAATTATATACTCTAAAGTATAATACTCAAAAGTATATAAAAAACACCGAGGGGAATGTTCATCAACAGGGAAAAAGAGCTTTCCTTTCTTGAAAACAAATGGAATGAGCAACAAGCCCAAATGATTGTATTGTGGGGGAAGCGAAGGGTTGGGAAAACAGAGCTTGTAAAACAGTTTATCAGAGAGAAACCACATATCTATTTCCTTGCTGAAAGCACAGGGGAAAAGGAGCAGTTAAAAAGGTTTTCCCGCACCGTTGGGGAATTTTTTAACGAACCATTATTGCTCACAAGGGGTTTCGACTCCTGGGAAGAAAGTTTTCAGTATATAAAAGAGAAAGGGAAACGGCTCACCCTTGTCATTGATGAGTTTCCCTATCTTATCCTGTCCAATCGCGGCATACCAAGTCTTTTTCAAAAGGCATGGGACGAGTACTGGTCAAAAAGCCAAATTTATCTCATACTTCTCGGCTCAAGCGTAGGTATGATGGAAACAGAAGTTCTTGGATATAAAGCCCCTTTATACGGCAGGCGGACAGGGCAATGGAAACTCCAGCCGATACCATTTTCATCAATAAGCGCTTTCAGGCAAAGCAGGTCCTTTGAGGACAGACTCATGCATTACTCCGTTGCAGGCGGAATACCCGCATACTGGCTTAATTTTTCAGAAAAAAAGGATTTCTACCATAATCTTGCAGACCATGTGCTAAAGAAAGGCGAGACGCTGTATGATGAGGTTGAATTCCTGCTCCGGGAAGAACTGAGGGAGCCACGGTACTATTTTTCACTCCTGCAGGCAATGGCGCAGGGGAAAAGAAAGCTTTCAGAAATTGTGAACGCTACAGGCATTTCGCAACCTGTAGCCAATAAATATCTTGGGACGTTGATTGACCTTGACCTCATAGAGAGGGAGGTGCCGGTAACTGAAGAGAAACCTCTCAAAAGTAAAAAAGGACTGTACAAAATGAAGGATGAATTCTTTCGGTTCTGGTTCAGGTTTATATTCCCGAGAAGGGCGGAGATAGAGATGGAACAGGTTGAGAGGGTGGTGCACGGGATAAAACAGGATATGCCACAATATCTTTCCATTGTGTATGAAAAGGTTGCAAAGGATGTTCTGTGGGAATATTCCCATCTCTTTTTCCCTTTTGATAGTATAGGGAAATGGTGGGATAGAAATGATGAAATAGACCTTATCGGGCTCAACAAGGAGATGAACAAAGCCTTATTTGTCGAGGTCAAGTGGACAGAAAAACCTGTGGGAACAAATATATTGCAGGACTTGAAGGCAAAATCGGAAAAGGCAAGTATGGGGAAAAAGGAAATCACTAAACACTACGCACTCTTTTCAAAAAGGGGATTTACGGATGATGTGATTCGAATAGCAGGAAACGAGGGCATTGTGCTTTTTGAGAAAGACAAACCTGTGAAGCGAGGAAGACCGTGAAGCGGGACTCGTGAAGCGTCGAGATACGAGGAACGAGATACGAAGTACGGGCGTATGGGCGTAACGGAGTAAGGGAGTGATTTGATTGCGGATTTCGGATTGCGGAGAATAAATGATATGAATAAAGATGATATGAAACATAGGACAAAACAATTTGCACTCGATGTTATTAAATGTGTTGAGTCCCTTCCAAAAGGAAAGACAACCGATGTGCTTGGCAGACAGTTGCTACGTTCAGGGACATCAGTGGGGGCAAACTATCGCGCTGCTTGCAGGGCAAAATCTACAGCAGATTTCATTTCAAAAATGGGTATAGTTGAAGAGGAAGCAGATGAAGCAATGTATTGGATGGAATTACTGATAGACGAAGGTTTTGTAGATTTAAATTCATTGGAATCATTGATGAAAGAAGCGGACGAGATTCTCGCAATTACGGTATCATCAATCAAGAGTACCAGAATGAGGATAAAGAAGTTATGAATGACTCCGAAATCGGCAATCCGCAATCCGCAATCGGCAATCCCATGAGGGACATGCATGAAAACCTTATTTGAAGGGAAGAAATTATATGCCGTAATAATTGCGTTTCTCTTGATTATTACCTTTCTCATCAACTTTCACATCATACGCAACCACTATGAGTATGTATTCAAGAATGTAATCACTGAAAATACATTAACGGCGAATCTCCTCTCCACGCTCGTCTATGAGCATCAGAAGGCAGCTACCAGTATCCTGGAATCCTATGCACGCCGCCTGCTCTTTATCGATGCGGTGAAGAAGAAGGACTTTAACCGCGCCTTGTATCACCTGAAATCCTTAAGTGAACATCATACTGAAATCGATACCCTCTTTATAACCGACAAATATGGAACCCTCTGGGCAGACTATCGAGGAGGCAGGAAGTCCTACGGCAGGAACTTTGCCTACCGTGACTGGTATAAAGGGGTCAGCAAGAACTGGAGACCCTATATTTCTACCCTGTACCAGAGGGTGGTCCTGGAAAAGGGTCTTGCTGTTGCCTTATCCGTACCAATATTCGATAGAAAAGGCAAGGTCATCGGGATACTGGGTGGCGCCAAGCGCACCCCCTTCCTTGCCACCTTCATCAAGGCAAATATAATAGACCCCGAAAAGAGTATTACCCTCCTCGACCAGGAAGGGAACATCATATTCAGTAATACTGTTCCCTATGAGGAGAAAATAACGAAATACCCTGAAGCACGCTTACTGGAAAAGGCAGGCGCAGGAGTCATTATTGATATGGAAATTGCAGATGCAAAAGAAAAGGGGAGCATCTTCTATGTATCCATTGCACCGGTAAAGGGGATTGGCTGGTCAGTCATTGTTGGGCAGGAGAAAGATATAATCCTGAGGTCATTATACGGGTACTTCATCCGCTCCGCAGCTACTGGTCTCATCATATTCCTCTTCCTTACAGTCTCTTTGCTCTATTTCAGGAGGGAGTATAAGTACAGGAAAACAAAAGAGCTCCTCCAGGCAGAGGAGAAATACCGCAACATCTTCAATGATGCGATTCTCGGCATCTATCAAACTACCCCTGAGGGACGCTTTCTAAGTGCTAATCCTGCCCTTGCCTGGATGTATGGGTATGACACACCTGAAGAATTAATCAATAGCGTGACTGACCTTGCAACTCAGATGTACGTGAATCCTGAAGATAGAGAAATCTTTAAAGGAATCTTATCTAAGGAAGGGGTGGTGGAAAAGTTTGAGACCCGGCTTCGCAAAAAAGGTGGAGAGATAATATGGGTTTCAATCAACGCCCATACTGTAAAGGATACACAAGGCGACATATCCTGCTATCAGGGTACAATTGAAGACATCACCGAACGGAAGCGGGCAGAGGAAGAGTTGCGGAAGAGCGAAGAAAACTTCCGCCGTTCTCTTGACGGCTCCCCGTTGGGGGTGCGCATCGTGACCATAGAAGGTGAGACAGTTTATGCCAACCGGGCTATGCTAAATATTTATGGATACGACAGCATTGAGGAACTGAGAACGGCACCCGTTAAGAAGCGCTATACTCCAGAGAGCTATGCAGAGTTTCAGATACGAATGGAGAAAAGACGGCAAGGTGAGTATGACCCGTCCGAATATGAAGTAAGCATTGTGAGGAAAAATGGTGAAGTCCGCCATCTCCAGGTCTTCCGCAAGGAAATACTCTGGAACGGCGAAAGGCAATTTCAAACAATATACCAGGACATCACCGAGCGCCTGTCTGCCGAACAGGTAGGCAAGCGGGCAGAGGAGGAGCGAGAGCGCTTATTGGCTGAAATCGCAGCAAAGAACCAAGAGCTGGAATCCTTCGTCTACACCATCTCCCATGACCTGAGAGCGCCTCTTGTCTCCATGGACGGCTTCTACTCACTGCTGAAGAGAGAGTCCCAGGATCAATTGGGCGAGCAGGGTCAGCACTACCTGGAGCGCATCAGAGCCAACGTGGCGCACATGAATACCCTCGTTACCGAGTTGCTCGAGCTATCACGTATCGGGCGGGTGGTAGGGCCTGAAGAAGAGATAGACGCAGGGGCGCTGCTGAGGGAAGTTAAAGAGGGATTGGTACTCAAGCTGGAGCAGGAGGGGGTAGAGTTCATCGTGCAGCAA
>JAPLKF010000266.1 GCA_026388215.1 Pseudomonadota bacterium
AGGAATTTATTCGCCAGAGGTCCCAGGTATTTCATGACCGATGCCTCTGAAACGAAGACAGTTATGGCTCCGGCAATAAAAAAAGCCGGGACAAGACATAAAAGCACATGCTTCTGTGCATAGTCTTGCAGCATGTAGAAGGATTCGAGGATTGCTTTTTTCACCCTTTCGTCTCCAAAAGGAATGAAATAGGCAGCTACGAATATACCAAGTATGATGATGAATTTATGCCAGTTTTTCATATTTGTCTCCTTGTTTTTTCTCGCAACATTTATCTGTGTTTGGTGCAACTGGTGTCTTTTCAGTTTTAGCCTTAAGAAACTCCTCCAATCTTTCCTTATCTTCTTTCATTTTTTCCTCGGGGATTTTATCTATAACGGATAGGATAAGGAGTCTCTTAAACATATCAGAATCGTCTATCCGGTAGTGCATCCATTTGCCCTGCTTTCTGTCCTTCACCAATCCTGCCTTTTTCAATACACCAAGATGAAAGGATACCTTCGGCTGTATCATGTCAAAGGCAGCTACTATATCGCATACACAGAGTTCACCGCGTTCAAGAAGCTTCATAATCCTGAGCCTTGTCTCGTCAGACAGAGCCTTAAAAATATTGAGTAGTTCCTTCATGGCGCTCATTCCTCCCTTAAATACTCCCTGTAAAATTCTTCCACTGGCTTCTCGATGAATTATGAACACATACAAACAACACTTTCTGTTTCTCCATGGCATCCTAATATATAAAATATTATTTATATAATTTATTTCTTACTTTCATTTTTGTCAATAGCAACTTGATTAAAAATAAATAATGATATAGTAAATATATATTATTATTTATACTTACTTACATAGGGGAACCTCTATTTACATTTTTCATAAGGGTTGAAAAGGACAATGGGGACATTGTTTCATGCTATGCATAACTCTTGATGTCCCTTAAGAATCCCTTGACAACCTATTGAAATAGCGGGAAGATAAAGGAAACAGGTGAAAGAATGGGTTATGAAAAACTGATATTTCAAGACCTGACCCTATTAGGACTATTTTGGGCTGAAAGGAGTTTGAGCATGGGCCATAAGGTATATGAGGCAATCGTGAAGGCAATAAGGGCTGGAAAACTGGTCGAGCCATTTTCGAAAAAAGATTTCGAGACTTGCTGTCCTGGGTTCCGAATTGGGACATACAATGCCTTCTTATACAAGCATCGTCAAGGGAATCGAGGCCGTAAGTCTGAATTGTTTGAACTGGTTTCGCCGGGCCAATTCAGATGTTTGCGCCCGTTCAAGTATGGATTGTAGGGGGCTACTTTTATGAAAAATCCCATGGATCGTCCTACAATACGTGGCGAAAAAACAGGACCTTGTCCATTCTGCGGATACCCCGACGTAGTTGCAAGAAAGTCGCGTAAAACAGGTGAACTATATTTTGGTTGTGCCAAACCAAAGCAGGGAAGAAACAGGGGGTGCAATTTCAAAGGTTGCAGAAGCCACTGAAAGTCTCGATAGTCGTTTTAGTGTCTGTTTTGCAACTGAGTTCTACCGTTATTTGAGAAATTCGGGAGGTTAGCAATGAATCGAGTCCAATTGTATATCGCCATCGTTATTGTATTTACCATCGTTGGCACCTTAGCGTGTGCACCGTTTATTATCTCAGGATGTATCAGTTCTGCTACCTACCAGCCACATCCTGGGAACGCCACATTCTTTGTCGTTCAAAGTGATAAAAACACCCTCACAGAACGAAACATCCAAACTCTCATTGAAAAGGAAATGGAGAAACTTGGTTTCAAGCGGGCGGTCGATCGAGCCACCGCAGACGTGGCAGTACTCTATTCCTCCTCTATTGGGGCTGGTGTCACAGAAACGGTTGTTTCAAGTTCCCCAGATTTTGTCTGGGGTGGCCAAAAGGTTAGTTCTTCATCTTCAACTGAATATCCCCGCTACTTTCACATTGCCATTATCGACCTAGCACAAACACACGACCCGAAAGAACCTGTTTTTATATGGCAGGCCGAGCTTTATAGTTCTGGATCGAGTTCGAACATCTCTTGGTTAGCAGAGACCTTCGTCCCTGAACTGTTCAAGTGGTATTGCAATAATGTCACAAATAAAAGGTTCATGACCACAATAGGTCCATGAAGGAGTAAAACATGCCCATAATCAATCTTCCATATGGCAATAATTCGTTTAATTCTGATAATTTAAAAGAATACATTAGAAGAACAGGTAGGGATTACATAATACAAGGACAGACGAACCGTAGAAGAATATATCATCCTAAACCACACAGTTTGGACTGCTGGTTAAGAGACAATTACGCTCAATATCCAGACACGAAACAGGCGGTAAATAAAGTAATCACCGCTCTTGTAAATACGGGGGAATTTGAGGAAGGGCATTTCATCTGTCCAGATAGCGGAAGAAGGGGCAAAGGAATAAAAATAATTTAAATGGTCGGTCCTATCAGGATACATAGGTTACAGCATTCAACAAGGAAAAAAGTAGAGGGGCCATACACTGACGGCCTGTTGCCCAAATTCATCCATAGGTATCTTTGATTCGGAAGGTGTTCCTGGAATGAGCATTACGGTATGGTTTCATTGCGAGCAAGGTCGAGCAAAACCTCCGGGGTACCCTCTTAGAGTACTCGAGGCGTTTGCCACCGAAGGTGGAAATGAATGTGCGGATGCATCTTTGCTTGAGCCCAAGGGGCTGGGTGGGATTAATGCACGGAAGAGGGTCAAATCTTTATTCTTGATTTTGAGAGCTTTACATTTTGAAATCTTAAGCCGGAAGAACTTTTCGTGAGTGCGACTTCGAGTACGGTTTGGGAACCCACTTTGGCAAAACAGAACGTCCCAAAGGGCAATGTGTGCTGTCTGATCCCGTTATAGACGGGAGAGTTCACACATTGAGTGATGTCAGGCCATTAGTGGGTAAAGCGCACGGAGCGGAAGCACGAATGAAATAGTGTTCCGGCAGACTATTTTTTTTCTGAATAGCAGTACGGTAGAACTGAATTTTTACTTTTCTGTCATTGTCCAGACGCCGTCCCAATCTTTCTCAGGAGGATTCTTGAGAAAGTACTCACAGCGTTCTATGCAGATACGGGTAAGATTGTCATTCGGATTCAAGGAGAGGGCCTTTTTAAATCTCGCAATACACTCATTCCATTTTGTCTCACGGTACAGGGCTATGCCCTCATGATAAATCTCTATAACGTCTTTGAGATTCTTAAAGGAATGCTCATCATGATAATCGAGTATCTCATACATGCTTACTGGTTGTGCTTTGCCTTTCACGCGGAGGCGGTCCACCTCCCTGTATATATACTTACCTTTCAGATTCTGGAAGGTAAACTCACTTATCAAAAGACTTGTTCCGTAGTATTTGTTTGCCCCCTCAAGTCGGGATGCAAGATTCACACCATCCCCTATAACAGTATAATCCATCCTTTTCATACTACCGATATTCCCGGCTACAATTTCATCGGTATTTATTCCAACCCCGATA
>JAPLKF010000267.1 GCA_026388215.1 Pseudomonadota bacterium
ATAATAGATGTGGTTGAGAGGGTTGCAAATGAGGTTTTTATGCCCCTTACCGTGGGTGGTGGTATAAGGAGTATAAAGGATATCAGGGATATACTTCTTGCCGGTGCAGATAAGGTGACGGTTAACACGGCTGCTATTGAATCGTCTGAGTTTATAAAGGAGGCAAGCGAGATATTCGGCAGCCAGTGTATCTGCGTTGCCATAGATGCGAAGAGGCGGGGCAAAGGCTTCGAGGTTTATACATACGGCGGGCGAAAGCCAACAGGAGTAAATGCTGTTGAATGGGCGGCAACGGTAGAAAGGCTTGGTGCAGGCGAAATACTTTTGACGAGTATGGACAGGGATGGAACAAAGATAGGATATGATATAGAACTTACGAGGACCATCTCGGAAGCAGTGAATATACCGGTAATTGCATCAGGCGGTGTTGGCACACTTGAGCATCTCTATGAAGGTCTTGTAGATGGAAAGGCAGATGCAGTGCTTGCCGCGTCTATATTCCACTATAGGGAGCATACGATTATTGAAGCGAAGCAGTATCTGAGAGATAGAGGAGTGGCGGTGAGGCTTTAGCATGGAGCGAAGAGCATGGAGCGTAGAGTTAATACCCTTTGCTCTAAGCACTCAGCTAATAAAGCCAACAAAGGAGTTGATATGGAAAACATAAAGTGGGATGGAAGAGGGCTTGTACCTGTTGTTGTTCAGGACGAGAAGACAAAGGATGTGCTTATGGTTGCATATATGAATAGAGAAGCATTTAAGCTCACACAAAGGACTAAAAAGGCACATTACTTTTCAAGGTCGAGAGATAAGATATGGCAGAAAGGAGAAACCTCAGGCCATATACAAAAGGTTAAATCGATGCATCTTGACTGTGACAACGACACACTTCTTCTTGTCGTTGATCAGAGAGTGGCAGCATGTCATATGGGGTTCTGGAGTTGCTTCTACAGGATATGGAAAGACGGCTGGAAGGTGGTAGGAAAAAAGGTGTTTGATGAGGGGAAGGTATACGGCAGCAAGGACAGCAAATAGGGGTAAATTCCACTTCAAAGTGCACCACGTAGGGCTTGACAGAACACCTCATGGGGTGTCTGGTAGTTGAGGCACGTCATCGCTTTTTCGGGACCAAATAAAATTAGGGTTGCATTTGGTAGCGCTATATGCAATAGTAATTGCATGAAGATACGAAAATTCTGGATTTCAAGAATAACAGATGCATGGGAAAAGCGTTCTATCCTCTGGCTTTCAGGGGTGAGGAGAGTCGGCAAAACCTATCTTTGCAAGAGTCTTCCGGATATTGAGTATTTTGACTGTGAGCTTCCTCGAACAAGAAGATTAATGGATGATACCGAGGGTTTTCTCAAGGGATTAAAGGGGAGAAGAATAGTCCTTGATGAAATCCACAGGCTGGGAAACCCCTCTGAACTCCTCAAAATTGCTGCTGACCATTTTCCTGATATCAATATCATCGCTACCGGTTCCTCAACGCTCGGTGCTTCCCGGAAATTTCGGGATACCCTGGCCGGTCGGAAGCGAGAGCTATGGCTCACACCAATGCTTTCTCATGATCTTGAAGATTTCGATATTCAGAGTCTGGAATTGAGGTTTCTTCATGGAGGCCTTCCTCCCTTCATCATGGCCGATTCCCTGCCGGAGAGGGAGTTTCAGGAATGGATCGACAGCTACTGGGCAAAAGATATTCAGGAGCTATTCAGGTTGGAGCGCCGGTATTCGTTCCAGAGGTTCCTTGAACTCCTCATGGCGCAGAGTGGAGGGATATTTGAGGCAACACGCTTTTCACGTCCATGTGAGGTGAGTCGTACTACAATCACCAATTATCTCTCTGTGCTCGAAGCAACTTTTGTTGTGCACGTGCTGCGTCCCTTCAGCACCAGGAAGTCCTCGGAAATTATCTCGGCCCCTAAAGTGTACGGCTTTGATACGGGCTTTGTATGCTATTTTCGTGGATGGCATGAGTTGAGGCGTGAAGACATGGGACACTTATGGGAGCATTTTGTACTGAATGAAATTCAGGGGAGTTTGCAGTTGCGGAATTTGTATTATTGGCGCGATAAGAGAGGTCATGAAATTGATTTTGTGATTTCGGCGAGAGGCTCGGCCCCTATCGCAATCGAGTGTAAATGGTCGGCATCAGATTTGGTACTGGAAAACTTCAAATCATTCAGGCAAAGGTATCCTAAAGGAGATTCGTTTGTGGTCGCCTCTGACGTTGATAAGGGCTATGTGCGGGATTATGGCAGTTTTGAGATAAAGTTTGTCAGCCTCTCTGAATTGGTGAATGCCCTTTCTCAGAAACTAAACCGGTAACCCTCCCCGGCTTTTCAGCACAATCGAATTTTGAAGGTTTGACCCAACCCCTTTTTCGATGCCCAGCTCCTGGAACACCTTCTAAAACACTCTTGAAGGATTTGGGCAAAAGGCCGTTAAGAGGTAAAATGAGCGTATTTTAGGTGAGGGGAAGGTATACGGCAAGAAATAGCAGGGAGCAGAGAGCATAGGGCAGAGAGTATAAGGCAAAAAAACGTGTAAAAAGAGAAATATGAGCCACTGAGGCGAGAACTTCTATATCACTGAATATCACTGAGATTTTTAACTTGAAATTTAAATAAAGTTGGAGGACAATAGATAAAAAGGGGCGGGCATAGTGACAGAATTGGTATTTCAAGACCTACCAGTATCAGTTATCCGGATGAAAAAAAGAAGTGGAATAACACAAGGTAAAATTATACTGATTCGGTATAATCATCATCTGGTAACTTTTATACCGAAGAAACACCATATACATGGTCCATATAACGATCAATAACTGGATATTTGAGGCAATGTCTGTGCAAATGACGAATCAGGTTAAAAAATAAGTTGGGCGGACCAAACAATGATACTTCATAAAGAGAAACACAGACATGAATGGACATAACGACATACACATTCCTGATTGCCCTGAATTTGTCCAAGGCTATCAGATCTACAACCAAAGAGAACACCGTGGCCCTATGTGGTTTGATGCCCGACGCATCGTTCAGGACAATTGGGGTGATTCTCGTCGGATGTCAGAAGGTGTTGGGATTATCATCAGAGGGTGGAACAGATTTTATGCCGGTTACGACGCCGACGCTCTGACTGCTACCATCACGTCCAACCTGAGCACTCTCAGCGCTTTCCGAGATCGCGATATTAGTTCATACACGCAAGATGACAAGACAGTACTCCTAGAACTATTCAAGGCATTCCAAGAAGCGCTCAAGAGGACTCGTGACAACCGAAAGAGTCCTGTGTCAGTAGGCAAAGCGTTGAGTTTATTCGCGTCTGGCATTTTGCCAATATGGGATTCCAATATTGCATATGCTTACCGTTGTTCTTATGCGTACGGTGGCGCTGAAGAGTACGTTGCTTTCATGGATTGCATGAAACTATTCGCAGAGCACGTTAGCAGGTGCGTACCCAGAGACGATGATCGGCCACTCCTGAAGAGAATTGACGAGTACAATTACTCTAAGTACACCATGCACTGGCTATGATTCAATAAACACAGATCGCCCAACAAGGCAATGCAGCCGACCGGCTCCGCCTGCGGCTGATTACTGTCGTTATGTTTTTAGATATACCATTTCCCCGGGGTTTGTATGATGATGAAATGCATATATTGTTTAGAAGACAAACCTGAAACTTCATATAGAAAGACAGAGCATGTCATACCTCAGTCTTTTGGGGTATTCAAAAACAATTTCACCCTTAACCAAGTAGTTTGCGATGACTGTAATAAGTACTTCGGTGACAACTTAGAGATTGATTTAGCTCGTGATACTTATGAGGGGCATTCGAGATTTGAATTCAATGTAAAAAAACCTAATGACTATAAATCTTATGGTAAAAACAGCAGGATAATAATACGCGTTGCAGAGGGGCCGTTGAAGGGTACTTATGCTTATCGAGAATATTCGCCTGATAGCAATGAAATTGTTCCAAAACCTATTCCACAGGTGGGATTCAAAAAACTTGATTCAGATGAGTACGAATATTATTTGCTGGATGAAATTCCTGACAAAGAATATTTAGAAAAGAACAACTTCGACCTGAAACATACACAGGCTATTAAAGCATTTGGTATAGATGTGAATCAACTGGAACAGAAATTGAGCGAGAGAGGTATCTCTTTTAAACTCGGAGGAGAGGTAGTCCCTCCCGATAAATCTCAAGACTTACTGTGCGAAGTCGAGGGAACAATAGATAGAAAGATATTTTGTGCAATAGCAAAAATTGGATTTAACTATCTTGCATACTGGCAAGGTTCTGACTTTATGCTGAATGAATCTTTTGATATTACTCGAAGATTCATTCGTTACGGTGAAAAGCCCGCTTATCCATTAGTTCGAGTTCTTGAAAAAGCGATTCTTGCAGATGAGAACGACAAGATACGAAGATTGGGCCATTTAGTAACTGTAAACTGGGCAGATGATGGAGTATCTATCGTTAGCCAAGTATCACTGTTTAATTGGATAACATACAGCATAAGTCTATCAAGAGGGTATTCCGGAAAACGCAAAGATATCAAGAAAGGACATTTTTTTAATACAAATAGCAAAGAAATACTTGAACTTGAAACGAGATAAAAAAATAACCAGCTACTGCACCGAATGCGTGCCACAGGTCGCTTTTTAGGTTCAACAGTGGTTTGAGGTTTGCCGATTAATTTTTAGCTTGCTGACGTGCTTCAGTGGCACGCATCGGTGAGTGCATCGTTCTCGCTTTCATTCTGTAATCTTCATCGTCTCAGCCGCAGACGAACACAACCTTTGTAGGTGTTCCCGATACTCTCCTGCTTCCTGTAAGTTAGCATTCGGTAAATTTGAAGGAACTGCATTCTTTCAATCGGAAATAAATGACGATCACCTCTATCGGGACCCTGAATACTCTTGGGACGAATACATCGAGGTATAACACTTTGAGAATTCGAATAATCAGCGGAGCTGATTTGAGGCGTGAAGGACAGGTCTGCCTGAATGCCGCTAAAAATGGCCTTTGTGGCGGATAAATCAACAAAAAGGTGAGCCGATTTATCAAAAAAACAGCCGACGCAATACATCCCTCACACAATGATCAGCAAAGCATCCAACATTTTGTGTCAATATCTCTGACGATCATCTTGCGATAGACAGTTAGACAACTTGCAGTATTTGGGATATCGGCTGGGATACGACTTTGTCTCGGCGACACTGTTTTGTCTGCTAACGGTCAGCGGGATTTTTTCCACCCTTTTTCGTACATACAACTATCAAAAGGTTTATCGTATGCGTCCTCTGCGAAAATACCTACAAGAGGGTAGTACCCTAATCTGATAAACTCCAACTTTTGCGCCTGAGCATATTCGTCACAACTCGCTGTATCTGCTTGTAAATCGTATTCCAAATTCTGGCTATTAGGATTATACCATCTATTCTGTTGTATGGCGCAGGATAAAAAAGCAACTAAGATTATGGAACAAAGAGTTATAAAAATGAATACGTTTCTCATCGCACCTCCCTCTATCTGCAAACGTTGAAGATTTTAATCCCTCACGGTCGTCCGAATGTCAAGTAAAATCTTCCTTTTCTTCTTTTCAGACCATGAGTGAAATTAACAAACTTAAAACTTTTGTGATGTACGCCAGAGGAAATAAAATAATATATATGAACCCCTGTATAAGGGAGCAAAGTTCTGTAGGCATGTAGTCAAATGGCTGCAATACGAAAAGTTTCAGCTCTGCCTGTTTCTCGTGTTTTCCTCTGTTTCAATTGGTAATTCTCGATAAGTCGTTTATTTAAAATCATTAAGTAGTAGGTGTAAAATTTAGTCATGATATAATCTTATATTACCTGTATGGTCAAGTTTTAATTTTACAGTTAAATCATGGATGCAGCGTAAAATCTTTTAACATTTCAAGCACTTACGTTTTAACATCCCCATCAGCGATCAAAATATCTCAAAAGATCATAGTGATTGCACAATACCAATCCATAAAATCTGTCAAACTGCATTTAAGAGCAATGGGGTCAGGTCTTGAATTATAAGTTTTTATTAACCCATCCCTCACCCTGTTCCCTTTATTTTCCTGCTATTTCAATAGGTTGTCAAGATTTTTAGCTATGAGCTATCAGCAATCAGCGTAAACCACTTCCTACTTACGAC
>JAPLKF010000268.1 GCA_026388215.1 Pseudomonadota bacterium
TGGGGTCAGGTCTTGAATTATAAGTTTTTATTAACCCATCCCTCACCCTGTTCCCTTTATTTTCCTGCTATTTCAATAGGTTGTCAAGATTTTTAGCTATGAGCTATCAGCAATCAGCGTAAACCACTTCCTACTTACGACTTACGGGATTTTGAGCATGGTAGGCATTTGTTACAGTAGCATAAAATAAATCGAGTTTATTATTTCTTCTCCGCCAGTTCTTTCATCCTCTTTACAAATTCTTTGGCAGATTTCAGAGCGCTCTCTGCATCGTCTTCAGTCGCAAAGAATGTGGTTGGGATTTTTCTCTAAAACCATCGGCAAACAATATGCCTCGTGCCGAATGAAACATGGCGAGATAACTTGATATAATACAGGACCTGAGGGCGTTGCTGCTCAGGTTATTGCTTGCTTCTTTGAGCCATGATTCGGCAGTCCGGATGCTTTCTGCTGCCTTATCTTTCGATGGCGGAATCTTCCTGATCAGTCCTTCCTCAAGCAGTCTGTTGATACTATATTGCGTTTTCTTCGCCATACACGGTCACGGAACCAAAATACAAAGAATGATAAAATAAAGGGTCTTCTTTCTTCAATGTCTCCAATTTATTGTCATCCAGTATCAGGATTTTCACATTTTTTATGTTTTTTCTCAGCTCTGATGTCAATTTGGCAAGCTTATCATTATCCGTTTTATTTATCTTGCTCCACAGGTCAGCATCAGATGAGTTGGTATTTATGCCTTTTGCACAGCTTCCGTACAAACCAGCCGCTTCTACGAATTTGTAGCGTTTGAAGATATCTGTATCAATGTCTTGTATGTTGAATATGATTTTCAGGCTTTTGACTTCTTTCGTGTTTCTGACTATAAATTTTGTATTCTTTCTTTCCAGTATGTTCTCTGTTACAAGGATGTATAGATATTTTGAAACAAGGCCCTTGCTCAGCAAAAGCCGCTTGGCCACTTCATTGACGCCAAATTCCGTTTCGGAAAAAATGACGTGCTGAAGGATGGCAACCCTTTCTTTTGTTGAAAATAGCTTTTCTGTGTTCATGATATATAAACTAATCGTTCACAATATATAAACTTTTTGTTCACAAATCAAGAGTATATTAACCATAGTCTAAATATTTTTTAGCCGCTTATGGAGTATGGGGTCTTGAAATATAAGTTTTTCATAACCCATCCTTCCCCCTGTTTCCTTTATTTTCCGGATTTTCAGCTATTAGCTTTCAGCTATCAGCTATCAGCGTGAAATCCACGGATATACGATGAGAGATGTACGATGCATGATGTTTTTAAACCATAGGTTCTATCGTGAATCGTGTATCATGTATCAGGTCTGTTCTACGCTCCTTTGTAAAATAACCATATAAATTATTAGGAAGTGACTTTTAACATTTCAAGCACTTACGTTTTAACATCCCCCATCAGCGATCAAAATATCTCAAACAGGTCATTACAATTGATAGATTTTCAATAATCGAGAACCAATTCTAAGTCTGTAATTTTGGAATTTTGTTATTGAGATTTGGTTATTGGTAATTGACATGCTATGAGCCATGAGCTAATACAGGCTTGTTAAATTTTTCTCTTGCAATTCATGTGAAAAATTGTTAGAAAGTAAAAAAACAATACTAAGGGTGGAAAAATGGCTAAGTATCCAAAAATTCCCGAGGCAACGATAAGGAGATTATCAAACTACTTAAAGTGTATTGGAGACCTTGAATCAAAGAATGAAAAGGTAGCATCCAGTGCCCTCATTGCAACAATATGTAATGTCAACGCAGCTCAGGTAAGAAAGGATTTTGCATATTTTGGTGAATTTGGCATAAGAGGCATGGGATACAATGTGAAAGAACTTATATTCCACATAAAGGAAATACTTGGCATAAACAGGGTGTGGAGGATTGCAGTGGTAGGTATCGGGAATATGGGGAGTGCCCTTCTCGTATATAAAGATTTTTTAAAACAAAATTACAAGATCGTAGCGGCCTTTGATATTGATCCTGTAAGCGTAATAGGACGTATCTCTGAGAGAATGGGAAAGCCTGTAGAAATACTTCATATAGACACATTAAAAGAAGCAGTAAGGACAAGAAATATAGAAATAGGGATTATCACAGTCCCTCCGCAAGAGGCGCAGAAGGTCGCAAACTTACTTGTGGAGGCCAATGTAAAAGGGATTTTAAACTTTTCCCCATCACCGGTTACAGTCCCTAAACAGATTAAGCTTAGAAACATCTTTTTTACAGCAGCCCTTGATAATCTCGTGTATTA
>JAPLKF010000269.1 GCA_026388215.1 Pseudomonadota bacterium
GCATTTCTTCCCGTCCAGCGCGGCCTCCATGACCTTGTCCTGCTCCAGCCCGTCGAGATATTTCAAAAAGAGGAGCCACGAGGTCTGTTCCGTGTAGTCGAGTTCCGTGGTACATCCCGCCTCTTTCCAGAGGACGTCGTCTATATTCTTGAAGGTTTGTTCAAACAAGGCAATTTTTCCTTTAATTTACTTTTTTTGCGCCTCACATTAACGGACGTGATTAAGACACAGCGCTAAACCTTTTCTTTTCACGGAAATAATTTTTAATTATGCCTCTAAAAAAATTTAATTCCCTATGGTTATAAACTTTAGGCGGTTTATTTAAGCAAAACTCAACCTAAATAATCATCGGCATCTAAATCTAATTTTAATTACTTACCCTCTTTTTCTTCCTGTAACATTTTCTCCAATACTGTCTTTCTCATCTTTTCCTCAAGAGCTTTATCTAAAGGTGAGAAGGTATAAAGTTCCGATACTCCAGCCAATCCAGTTGGCCCCGTTGATCCAAATGGTCGTGAGTATAGTGTATCTTGCTTTTGTAAAAGACTTTTAATCTCATCATAAAGTTCTGTCTGTAATGGTATCAGTTTGTTTGAAAGTACCTGCACAAGTGCGGTTACAACTTTCTCCAACGAATTACCTTCTTTACTACTTAAGGATTGGATATCAATAAAACTGGTAAAGGGGCTTTCTATTTTATCTGGATTCTTCTCAATTTCCTCAATGTATTTACGGAGTTTTTCTGTACATTCTGCGACGCTACTTGGACGACTAATGGTAAACTCAATGTTTCTTATTTGGGAAACATCAAAAGGAGTAGCTTGCCCCACTTGGGTAAGTTGAATAAAAGGTTTTCGAATCAAATGTCTTACCGCAAGTTCGTAAAAAACATTAGGATTATTACCAGTCAGATCGGCTATTACGAGATCATCTTTTAATAAATGTTCAATTATTTGATTAGTGATAATACCACTTTTGTTAATTTGGTCCGAGCGAATTGTTATGTAATGAAACTCTTTGGTGACCGGTTTAATTATGTACTCTAAAACTTCATCAGAGTGTTTTCGCATATCAGAATTATCTTCACCAATTGGTGCTATTACAAAGCAATTTTTTTCACTCATGGCACCTCCTTCTTAATACATTCTACAGATTACATTGTTGTTGTCAATGGGAGAAAGTGTAAGTAATGGGGTCGGGTCTTGAATTATCACTTTTTCAGGTTTTTTCTCGTGTATCGTGCACCCCCTTGCAGTTATTCTATCCCTTTAAAATTAAAAATACAAACGCATTTTAGCATTCAGCGGTCAGGGAGCGGGGAGCAGATTACAGCGATGTCATTAATTGTGCGCTGTGTGTCATGTACTTTTCGCTTCTGAATGTTTGTCTCCCATAACCTCCCAATATTTACCTTTGCTGGGCCTAATCTGCATCATACCTTTCAGTTTCAATCAGGCTCGGTAATCATCACATATTCATAACCTTTAAAAACGGTATCTCTTTAAGGTCGTGCTGAATCTTTGCCTTTTCCTCTTCCAGATCATAATCATTCTGAAGCCCCAGCCAAAACCTGGGTGAATTCCCGAAAAACTTGCTTAGGAAATCCTCGTGAGCGGGATCTTAGTTGATTTTGCTAATCTGTAAGCTGTTACACTGAGAGGCTTCAGGAATTCCTCCTCCAAAACCTCACCGGGATGAATGTTAGGTAATTTATCCATAGTTTCTCCTTATTACATCGTTCGTTTCAATGATAGTCCACAATCTCCACATTGAAACAGTCGCCCATGAACCATCTGAAACAGATTCTCCACTGATCATTGATTCTTACGCTGTGTTGTCCTTTCCTATTCCCTTTCAAGGCTTCGAGGTGATTTGCAGGTGGTATACGAATATCGTTTAAATCGTTAGCGTTGTTCAGTATCCTCAGTTTCCTCCTGGCGCCATGCTGAATATCAAGCGGGAGCGCTTTTGATGCCTTGCCTTTCCAGATCTTTTCCGTTTCCTTCGATTTGAAGGATTTTATCATAAACTATGGTAACGCTCTACGTTACTAATGTCAAGCAAAATTATACATTGTTAGCTGCTTATATTATCTTCCATATTAAAAACATTTCATTCCTTTCAAGTCTTTGTTGAGCGGTGCTAATACGTAAACAGGGGACGTTCCTAAATAAATAACTTTCCACCGCTGTTAGGAGGATGGTAGGGACGTTGTTGCAATCATTGCGTTATTCCCTGCCTCCTCCGCTAAAAAAGCCCACTTTTCTGGTTGATAACAGTTATTCCCGCCCCTTTTTCTTTCCATTTTCCTACATTTCACTATAATAAGATTTTATCCCCTTGAAATAAAAAATACAAACGCATTTTAGCATTCAGCGGTCAGGGAGCGGGGAGCTAAGAGCGGAGAGCAGAGAGCAGAGAGCAAGAACTATCTCATAGCTAATGGCCCATAGCTGAGAAAGGTTATCGGTCATGGAAGTATACCTTTCTATTTTCCTGCCATCTCCTTCAATTTCTCCACTATCCTTACCATTCCCAGCGTGTCGAGGCAACAATACTCAAGGAGGGCGTTTCGGATTCGCTCGATCTCTGCCGGGTCATGAGATGTCTGCATCTTAGTGTAGGCTTGCATTGCCATGTCGCCATCTTTTATCTCCAATCCCTGGTAGGTTAAATCCGGAACAAGGGCGGGAAGGACTATTTTTAGTGAATAAGAGCCGTTAAACTGCCAGTGGTAGAGATAGCGTTTCTGGAAAGGAAGAGCAAGGTCCACGAGGTTATCGATGATATTTTCAATCCGTGGGCGATATTCAGGAAACCATCCGGCAAGGTTCATAAGCACCCCTTTTTCAAAACTTGCTACATAGGCGAGGACACAGGCATTAGAAGGAATGTCGCCTATGAGTTTTTCTGCAAGCCTTCTTCTCGGGTCAATCCCTGGTGGGGCAAGATATTCAGAGTGCTTTAGTGGTGCCCCTTCACTCTCTATTGCATGGAGAGAATACTGGTAAGGGATGTCCTGATAGGGTCGCGTTCCGTCAAAGGGAGGAATGGCTGGAGAAAATGTCTCAAAGTCGAGGAAATAGAGCGGATAATGGAGCGTATCGAGAAAACCCTGAATCGCTTGCCTGTCCATACTATTCTTTTTTGCACGGAATGCCTCCACCTGGAGTCTCTGGTTACCAGAAAGCCGGTCAAGGGGGGCATCGTCAAGTGTAATGATACCCTGCTTATAGAATTCGAATGGGATTTTTTTGTTGCCCTTCAATGAAAAGACCGATACCTCAGGGATGTGCTTCCAGCAATAGCCGATAAAATCACAATCATAGGGGTCATAGCAATAGGGACCTATATCAATGGCAGGCATGGTACGGTCGAGCATCTCCTTCTGTTTTTTGAGTTCCTCCCTTACTGCATCCTGGAGAGACTCCACATCTACTGTCACATCCATGACAGTGAAGAGTTTTTGAGGCTCGATTTCGCCCTCACGGATGTATTGATTGTTGATATAAATGAGAAATGCCCGGCTTACTGGTAATTGCGCCCCTTTCAGTACATAATATTGCACTGCCACATCGCTCTGGTACATATCTTTCATGCCTGTTGCACTCTTCACCTCGTAAAGTTCCCAGCCCCTCTTGCCTCTTGTAAGGATATCCACCCTCACGAAGACACCGTCGAACGAGAAGGTTGCCTCGTAAATGGTTCTTTGACCCTCATCAATTGCCTTTTCCGTAAGGGCTACCAGCCGGTCATAGTTATCAGGGTCATAGGGGATGGTTATGCCACCGGGAAAAAGTTTCTGGGCAAGGAGACCCACCTCGTGGCCACTCTCGAAGAGGGCTTCCCTGGATGGGGGAATCTTGTCTTTCTGTTCAGGATGATGCTTGTGGAGATAGAGGGACTTGTGACACTGCATGCCCCGCATGAAGAGGGATTTACTGAGGTAGAAGTCATTCATGGTTTAGCTCATAGTTCATAGCTGATAGCTCATCGCGAAAAACATAACATTTACGGGTCG
>JAPLKF010000270.1 GCA_026388215.1 Pseudomonadota bacterium
ACCTCCTGTACGTGGCGGGAGTTTGTGCTTGTAAATACCTTTGTAAACTCCGGTATTAAGGCACCGGCAATTGTTCCACAGCTGATGATGATTGAAAGCGCCCACCAGAGTGAACTGTACTCTGCGGGGAGATCAGAAAGCAGTACATAGCTTGCCCAGAAGGTAACAATAATTGAGATGATGGATGTTATCCAGATAAGATTTGTCAAAGGTTGCTCAAAGTTGAACCTTTTCTTGTCCCCGAATCTAAATGCCGTGATGCCGGTATTTATGAAATAAGATACCAGAGAGGTGAGGATCATCAGGATACGCATTGCGAAAATCCATATAATAAGTATGCTGCCCATAACCGGGTTACCGGCAAGTGCCAGTGCTAAAAATGCGATAAGGGCAACGCCTGTCACACCGTATGTTTCAAAGCCATCTGCTGTTGGCCCCACGCTGTCACCAGCATTGTCGCCTGTACAGTCTGCAATAACACCCGGGTTTCTGGGGTCGTCTTCAGGAAGGTGGAATACAATCTTCATGAGGTCAGAGCCAATATCGGCAATCTTGGTGAATATACCACCGCAGATCCTCAAGGCACTTGCACCAAGGGACTCACCTATTGCAAAACCGATAAAACAGGGCCCCACCAGTTCTTTTGGTATAAAAACAAGGATGCATATCATGAAGAAGAGCTCGACACTCACGAGCAGGAGGCCGACGCTCATCCCCGACTTCATGGGGATGCTGACCACATTAACCGGTTTGCCTGTTAGGGAGGCAAAGGCTGCCCTTGAATTTGCCCTCGTATTGATTCTCATACCGAACCATGCCACACCATAAGAACCTAAAATACCCATGATAGAGCAGAAGAGGATTAGGAGAATGTTCCCAAAGGAGACATGCTGCAATCCGCCGAAATAATAGACAATACAGATGGCAATCAGAATCCAGAGGATGATGAGAAATTTACCCTGCTGGGCAAGGTATGACTTACATGTTTCCCATATAATATCGGAAACATCAAGCATCGACTTGTGGGCAGGCAGATTCTTTGTCTGGTTGTACTGGATGATGGAAAAGACCAACCCCACTATGCAGATCAGCAGCCCAAAATACATAATCGATACCCCGCCGATCGTGCCACCGAGGATAGTGAACGCTACCTTGGTAAGGTCTGGCAGCACGATATCAGCTTCACCTGCAAAGGTGGCAGGTGCTGCTATAAATAGCATGGAAACTAAAGTCAACAAGATAAACAACAGATTTCGTTTAAATATAAAACCCATTATAACCTCCTTACTAAAAAAATTTAGTACCTTCACATTAATGTTGGTTACAACCAAACTTCCCTTTCCTAACCTGGCTGCTAAATTACGATGCCTTTATTCTAAAACACTTTTTTCGGCATTGTCAATGAACTTATGAAATAATTCACAATTATTTGACACTAAGATTCGGTACACCTGAAAAATCAAGGATTTTCAAGGAAACACAAGGATTTTGGCATATTTTTTATTTAGTATTATGCAGTATTATGCAGTATTATGCAGTATTGTATTTCACGTTTCTTTCACGTTTTTTTTCACGGCGCATATACAAGCCCTCTCTTCCCTAAAAAAAGTAATATGTTTAATGAAGCTTGATATGAACCAGACAGAAGAAAAAGACGCAGATGAGCTGGAGCTCTTGACTTTAACAGAGCTTTCAAAAATGTTGAAGCTGAATAAACATACAATAAGAAAGCATCTCATGGAGACAAAACTTCTTCCCTATGTCAAAATCAGCAGGAAGTTAATCAGGTTTACGAGAAAGGATGTAGAAGAGTTTCTCCTTTCAAAAAAAGGTTATACACACCTCCAGTAGGAATGTGGACATAAAATGGGTAGAAGGCATAGCTGTTTTTACCCACCCAGGCGTTCGATTTTACCGTGAACATGATAACCCAGAGCACGTTAAGGTCATCAGGGTTGACGAAATAGAGGCTTTCTTCAGGGAAGGGAAACCTGCATACAGCACTGAGCGCATTATACCGCAAATCTTATATCCATGCAGTATAGGAAGGAGAACCACCCTTATGAATGGAGTCTCTGAGCCTTGTATTTAAGATGAATTTTTTCTCTATTGGAAACTCTAGGGAGGATTTACTCTATGAGACAGGTTGATTGGGATTACAGGTTGCATCCAGGAACTGGAACGAGCTTGGTTATATGCCGATAACAAGGCAGCAGGCAAACCTTCTTTTCCAGCTTATCTCTATACGTTATGAAAAGGGATCTATTATCCTTACCAGTAATTACAACTTTCATGAATGGGGCAAGATATTCGAGGATAATGTTGTAGCTTCTGCCATTATAGACATACTTGTGCATCATGCAAGGATATTCTATATCAATGGCAGAGAGCGGGAACGGGGAATAAAAACAAAAATGCGGGTAAAACTGGCGGCAAAGATGCTCATCATTGCCTGGACGTTGATGAAAAAGAAGGAGGTGTTCAATCCGGGTTGCATAGCTGATTAGTCAAAACTTATTACCGGCGAGAGAGCCCGATTAAGAACGTTGAGGCGAATGACCTCGTGGGGGACAATTTAAGGGCCTCTCACCTGAATCATGCAACCTGGATAAAGGATGATGGGTGCTCCATACAGGAGATACCGGATACTGAAAACGATAAGGTGCGGATTCGCTTATTGATGAGAAGTTCGCCGGACACCGTGAAGAGTTCCATGTAAAGAGCCAAGAGGGGAGGTTTATTCTGAAAAAGGCAGCATTGCTAACCCTTTGATATTATGGAGCTGATTTTTTTATGTCATTTCTTCTTGACAGGAGAATTATAGGATGTCCTTAGTTCCCAATCCTATTTTGGTAACGGCAGAGCAGCTTATGTCTTTTTGGGGGAGATTTATGCCCTTGAGTATACTATCTTTTGTTCTCGCATCTCCTTTCTTATCATCCCTTTTCCCTCAAGGTATTTTAAGTGAGCGATCGCCTCTCCAGTGGCAAAGAATTTCTGCATAGCAGGAAAAGAATTCCAGGAGTCACAATCAATATTCCATGTCATCTGTGATGCCACTTCGTAGGCGTTTTTACTACCTTCTTTCAGTATGGAAATGACCTCGTCAAGCCTCTTCTGATGATGATCTTTTAATTCCCTGATCCTCTCTTTACAATTCCTGAAAATACCTTTGTGGCCTGGCAAAACAAGCTCGATATCCAATTCATAAACCCTGCTCAAGCTTAAGAGATATTCCTTTAGTGGGTTCTCGGCATCATATCTTGCCAGAATGACAGGGGTTATCTCATTAAGAAGATGATCTCCCGATATAAAAATCTTCTTATTGGACTCGTATAAACACGTATGACCCTTGCTGTGACCCGGTGTTGTTACACATTTAAATTGGTAATCCCCTATATCTAATATGTCCCCATCTTTTAGAAACGTAAAAGGGAGGGGCTTCCTCCACCTATGTTCATTAGCAGGATGGAAACTGAGGGCTTCTTGAAGCTCATCTTCAGGGAAACCGCTCATTCGACCAGAATTCGTGAGTTCCTGCAAAAAGTTACCGGATCTAATCCAATCAATACCAACAGATTCTATTTTGTTAAAGTATATCGTTGAGTTATCAGCTATTAATGTGGGGGCAAGACTAAAATGATCTATGTGAAAATGGGTAATGAAAAAGTCTGTTTTTTCTAAATCTACTCCAAGTTTCTCCAAACTTGCCTGCATTGCTTTCCTGCATTCTTCAATGTCCATCCCCGTATCGATAATCAAATTTCGGTTCCTTGCCTTGATTACATACGAATTAACAGACTTCAATGCCATCTCGGGGAGAGGAATCTCAATTTTGTACAGGTTTGCAGTAATTTGTTCTATCATCAATCCACCATAAATTACCCCTCTACCACATCGTATGTCCAGCAAAATATAGACTTAGTAAGCATCACCTTTTCCGTGATAAGTCATGCAGCATATCTAACGAACTCTTTTCGACGCTCTTGCCAGTAAGTATCCCATCCTCTATTAAGCTTTAAAAGTCTCAATCTTAAAAGAGGATTAACACCCTTTTTGTACCAACTCATCACACGCTTCTTAAATCTACGGGCTACTGTTATATCTACTGTCTTCTCTACAGGCCCAGAACCATAGCCTCCTGTCTTTGGAATATTCTCAATCCACTGTAAATTATTCTTCACATAATCCATAGCATCTCTATTTTCTTGATCTTCTCAGGGGTCTCTTAACCGTGAACCTTCCTCCATGAGTGCCCTAATAATCTCCCTTCAGTCTCCTTTTAATGCTTAATAGATGCATGACCAGCGGAGGGCTGCGATAGTAAAATACGGAAGAATAAATCTTCTCATTTTATGCACTTTCAAAAACATCATCTTAGTCTCACTGGCCGCCTTTTGCCATATATATCTCAACATTTGCAACCATAATGTAAATTGTCCTGACTTCAAGATGTGGTTACAAGTTGACACTCCGGAACCTCCTCTTTTACTCCATTTTTTTTCTTAACAGAATCGTAGACAAAAGTCAGATTTTCTTGCACCTCCTTTGTGCCTCTGATTGATTGTGATATTTTTATTTTACTCTCTTCCTCTACGGTGCCCCAGCGTCTTTTTGCAGACAATATCGGGAAGGGGTTCAATAGCAGAACCAGCCACTATCGCAGTCCATTCCGATGGTCGAGAATCAGAATAAACTGATCCGTCGTTGTATGTGGTGTGCGATCCGAGTTTGCGATAGCTCCTCTTCAAACAGTCAATCTGAATGACCTGACTAATATCTCTTACTCTGGCGTTTTCTCTCCGGTTCAACGCTTTCACCTGCACCTTCACCAGTTGTTGATCCGACTCGTCGTATTTAACATTTTTCGGGTCATAGTAGAAGTTGTCACCTACTGAATTCGTGAAAAATTGTTTCCATTCCTCGCTTTGTGAATGGGCATGTGAAAAGAATCCTGAAACCGTCATGAGGATGAAGACAAAAAAAACGACCAGAGCTTTCATGGTTACCCTCCTATATCCATGCTGTCCACAGACAACTCTCCCGAATAGCTTACCAGATACGTCCGCCGTTGACAATCAAAATCACTTGTCTGTCATCTACGAATGAACTACCCCGCAGCTCTGCTGCGGGGTAGTTCATTACAAAGACAACCCTATGGAGGAGGCAGAAGCTGCACATGGAAAGCTCCCATCGATATGCTAAAAGAGGAAAATCTTAAAGCCCTCCCTGCCATACCCTACAAACCTTGCCGTGTTATTCCTGCTGTAATCACTACAACTGCATTTATCGAGTTTGAGACAAACCGGTATTCCATTCCCACAGAATATGCGGGGATGGCTGCAACGATCCTCTCGTATCCTGACCACATCGAAGTCCTGGTAAGAGAGAAGAAGGTTGCTTATCATACCCGATCCTTTGATAGACGGCAAAAGATTGAACATCCCTCTCACCGGGAGAGACTTCTTCAGAAGACGTCCAACTTTAAATATGAGCGGATACAACAGTTGATGAAACGCATGGATGCCGGCATTGGACACTTTCTTACTATGGCCGAATCAGAAGGCGAAGACCCCCTTGCCGTTGCCTATGGTCTTTTTAAGCTCCTGAAACGAAGTTCAAAGGCAATGCTCACCTCTGCCGTCCGTGAGGCGAATGCGCTCAATATATATAAGCTCAGATATATAGAAAGCCTTCTCACACCCAGGATGATGCGGGAAGATAATCCGGTATATCCCCAAAATGCCCAGCTTTTGGCAATAACGTATACACAAAGGGAGTTAAGTGAATATGATGAGCTTGTCTGAGCTCTGGCGGTATTTTAAGCTTCTCTCTCCCCAGAACTTCACGAGAGAAGAGGCTCAATTCCTGGAGGGGCTCCTTCCCCAGGAATATGCCTTAAAAGAACAGAAGAAGCGGGAGCATCTCCTTAGGATGTCGGGGATTAAGAAGGTACAGCTGCTTGCTGATTTTGACTGGACCTTTAACCCGAAGATACCACGGGAGAAGATTATGGAGTTCACCAATACTGACTGGCTTAAGAAACCCTGTAACCTTGTGCTTGTGGGACCATCGGGTATAGGAAAAACCCATATTGCGAGCGCCCTCTGTTATGATGCGGTCATACAGGGGAAACAGACTATTTTTCTTACCCTCTTTGACCTTACGGCAAAATTATCAAAGGCACGGAGCGTATATAGCCTCATTGACTACTATGGAAAGGTGCCGATTCTATGTCTCGATGAATTGGGGTATGTGTTGCCGACCAGGGAACATACCGATTGCCTCTTCCAGATCATATCCAAAAGAACAGAAACAGGGACAACAATAGTAACAACCAACCTTGTTCCTTCACAGTGGGGGCACCCATTAGAGGGCACCCTGTCAAGAGAAAATATTTCCCCAATGCAAAAAAGTTTCCTTTTTTTGCAGGGTGACATACCCACACGCCAGCTCATCCCTTTCTGACCTCCTATCCACATCCGTTCCTTCGTTGCTCTTTGGTTCGTAAATCATT
>JAPLKF010000271.1 GCA_026388215.1 Pseudomonadota bacterium
TACTCCTACCCTTACTGCCTTATAATTTTACGTGTACCAGAACGAAATTTAGCCAATCTTAAGCCTGCCTCTACCTGCTTTTTGGTTCTTCCCCGTTTTGTTAGCTCTTTATCCTTTCGATATGGCATGTACGGGTATAACGGACACTCTTAAATCTCACCGTCTATCTTTGTATCCATATAAGCATTAGTACACTGGTAGCATTGAGCTTTGATAGCTTTCATGGGCGATAGTTTCTTGCCTGTCTACAGGTATTCAATATATTCACGTTTTCCCTGTGCCTTCATACCATGTCTTGTTACCGTTTCAAGTGTAGTCAATGTATCACCTTTTAATATTTTACCTATTTCTATATTACTTTTTTTTAGAAATAATAATAAAGAAAGAACCAATTAAAAGGGAAAGAGAGGAGATAAGTGGTTAGAGGAATTGTTGTTCCAACATATGAGGGAACAGTTTTTATCCACATTACACTTATAGAAGATACACCTCACCTGCCTGGCAAGCAGACACAGGTGGTTATATCTTCAAGAAATCCTGCACCTTTTCTAAATCCTGAGCAAATGCTTTTGAGCTTTTTGACATGTTTTTGACTTCCTTAAGGTTAGTCCTTCAGGAGAAAAAAGTAATATAGGAAAGAGAATATGCAAGATTCAGTATTAAAGAAATTGCCTTCAGGGGGTTCAGGGTTAATCACCCCTTCCGTTAGGGAGGGGTGATTAACGTTAAGAGTTTGTCTGCTTTTTTATTAATATAGTCTTTTAAAAGTTCTTTCAAAACTGAATCCCACTTTTCGCCATTAGTATTACTACAAGATAAAACTTTTCGGTAAGCATCTTTAACCATTTTATTACAGTCATCAAAATCAATTTCAACATTTTCAAGCTCTTTAAAATAATTATTGCTGTATCTCTCCAATACTTTCCCAATTGCTTTTCTTTTTATCAGCTCAAACATATCAAAATCCAATAGTTTTTCAACCTGTTCGAGCGAAGGGGTTATGGGTTTGGGTTTAATTTTTTTCTTGATAAATTCTATCAACTCAGGCGTTGTCAGAGCATTGATTTCAACCCTACGGTATTTGAATTGTGTACCGGTCTCCTTCACAAAAAAGAAATTACGTTCATCCTCCGATAATTCTTTAAGTACATTTATGTAGGACTTTTTAGAATAGTATTCCTCTGCGTCAATAATCTTGTCCTTGCCTAATTCAACAAGATCTTGATAATTTAACCCAATGTCAATTATGTCAAGTTCATCTTCGAATGTTTGGCTTCCTTTCGATAATTTGTTTCCAATGCAATACCCGGACAAATCACAGTCATGAAGCGAATAGCAAACAATCCCTCGATTGATAAAGATTTGAATTAACCTTTTTAGTGCGCGTGTGCCGTAACCTTGGCCTGAGATTATTCCCAGTCTAAGCTCCTCCATAATCTTGGACCGCTTAAATATTTCGTTAAAACCTTGCTTTTCAATGAACAAAACCTGTGAGATTTCCAACTCATAGGGTATGTCAAAACTGATTTCTGCCGGTCTATACTCGCCTCCTATGATATTAGCTGAACATTCTTTTGGCATTCCATCCAAAAATTCATTAATTTCTTGAGTGCCAAGCGGGATTTCCTTCCAACCTACCGGGTCTATGTAATATCCTCGCCGCTCCAGAAATACCAAGTCTTCAAGCCATGGATATTTCTTATAGAAATCGGTGAGAACGACCTGTGTAAGTATACCTTGACCGCTTTCCCCGTTGAGGGTAATTCCATACAAATTGTTAATTATTTTTCTTAGAGCATAAAAGACCTGCCTTGCCTTTGTCGGAACTTTTTTATCGTCTGTGCAGTAATCAACAGCCTCCAAAAGGTGGTCTCGCATCAATTGTGTTTTGTTAACTCTTTTGCAAGAACTATTTTTTTGTTCTCTTTTTTCTTTTTGTTCTTTTTTTAAAAAGTCTTTCACCAAATTTTCAACAAGATTCACTAATTCTATTTTGAACTTCTCAACAGAAATAGTAGATTTTGCATGATCTCTGTATTTAACCAAAGGAGATATCAAATGCAGAAATAGCGTATATCCTTTTATCTTAAAAAACCCTGCCTTTTCTAATAGAGTATTTAAGCTCCCAAAAAAATCTGTTTTCCCACAAAATCTGATAAAACTGTATTCAAAAACAAAATCGGAGTCTGAGTATGTTATTGAATTATTGATATTGATTATTAATTCTGAATTAAGTTCTGAATTTTCTGAATTGCAAACATATCCTTCAATTATGAAAGGGATATTTGCTTCATTTTGCTTGTACTTGCCTATAATTTTTTTATATTTAATAAACTTGTTATTCACGCCACATAGCTTTCTGCAATTATTCTCTCCCACCGAATAATACTTATCAAGGATTGCAGGTCTTGGTTCTTTTTTTATAACATCATGTTTTAGTATATTGTAAAGATTCCGTATTTCATCCTCCTTGTCGAAAAATTCTGACAACTTTTTGAAAGAAAAACCAAGATTGGCTAAATTGCCTCTCATCCCAGTGAAATTTTCAAGACAGAAATGTTTTACCGTTTTTTCACTATAGTTGTTATGTGTTATAACCAAAAGATTTTTAAACGATTCAAAATCGTACCAATGTAAAAAATTCAATTCCTTAATTGGGAGAGAAACTATTTTTTCAGAGAGTTTTTCATCATTTAGATAAAATGCGACCCCCGGATTGACTTGAATATATCTGTTAATACTTTTTTTAATTGTGTCAATGTCCAGTTCCAGTCCGTCGATGTATACCCCGTTTTCAAAGTATGTATCTTCAATTGATTTTTTAAAGGCGCCGTTTATTAGCTTTGAGTCTATCAATACTTTTTTTGGCGTATAGGTTATCTTTTTTTTATTAAGGACAAAAAATAAATTAAGATTCCTAAGGTATGAGACACCAATCAAACACTTTATGGCATTTCCTAAAGCCCCCCTGCTTACATGCCTGTAATGCCGCTTGCTCGACACATAATAAGAAAAATCATAGATACTATCCAAGTCTTGTTCAGGGATGCCATTGCCACTGTCGCATACCCCCCAAAGATTATTTCGATAAACTATCTTTATTTCTTTATTAGAAGTATTTTTCAAGGTGTCGAGCGAATTATCGATCGGCTCCTTTATGAACATTTCGACCCATTTATATTTTGATATGCCAGTCACCATCACCAAACCGTCTTCTGTGAAATATTCGCTCGCTCGAGGATCTTTTAAAATATTGCTCATTTTATACCTCCTGAATTATATTCCTACTTAATATATACTTAATATAATAAGTTGTCAAGAAAATTTTATGCAACTATTTTGATGCAATATTAAATATTAAAATGTACTTTACAATTTATTAGGAATCGAATATTATATAATTACTTATTATATTAAGTTGGAGGTTAGCAATGAATTACAAGAAAAAAGGTTACTCTCCCTTAACCCTCAATGCATTATTTAAATTTGCCAGGGAACTGCAAAACATAAAGCAAGGTGAAATATCTAAAAACGCGAATATTACCTCTTCAGCCATTTCCATGTTTGAGCATGGTACGACTAATTTCAAAGAAGAGACCATCGAAAATATTGCTCATTGCCTGAATATATCTTCTGATTATGCTAAATCGATGATAGGAAATCCCTTCAAGTCCGAAAAATTGATTAAAATGTTTGTTCAGGAATCATTCTTAGGAAGGGTGGATTATTCAATATTTGAACTTTTTTTGGATTTTAACGATAAATTACAATTTCTATTTCTTATTCCTGAGTTCTCTATAGGTAAAATACTGAAAGCAAAAACTATAGAGCTGTCGATATATGCAATTGCAATGAAAGATTCAGACAATAATATCTTCATTTTCAGGCGAAGACCGAAGATTAGCTTCTTTGTTGGCGAAAAAGGCTTTCAAACTACAATGAACAAAAAAGCCAAAAAAGAAAAAAAAGATATTGATTTTAAAACCATTGATATAGAAAAACCTATTTTTTACAAGATATTATCATGGTCAATCGAGAGGGAAGATGTAGAAAATTTGTTTGGCAATAAATCTGAATCAATAGATGAAAAAATGATTCATGACGAAGGTAGAATAAGGTTGCTCAATATGGTAGCAGAAATGGGAATTTCACCAGATAAAGCCATTGAGTTACTCTCAAAAATGGACAAAATAAACAGCAAAAAATAATTATCACATCTCCTAACTACTAAATACAGTGGTTTTTGTAAGGTTTTGTTTATGTCAGACAGGGGCACCTGTCTGCCGCCAGGCAGGCAAGAAAGCAAATGCCATAAAACACCTTGAATTATGTTTTTCTTTTTTTGTTTTATTTCAATCTCTTTTGGGTTTGATTCCCCGCCACTTGTGGCGTATCTTTTTTGTGTTTTTGGGTTTTGATACCCCGTCCGCTTGCGGCGGGGTAGTTCATTTTTGCAATATAAGCTGTCAAAAAGTGCATTTTTTAAAAATTTTTATCAAGGAATTATACTTGTATGGTTTTTTCAAATTTTATCAAAAAATGCAAAAATTGTATTTTTTTGACTTCCTCCCCGCCTTAAAAGAGATAATTACATATTGGTATTGATGACATCAGGGGTGACAGACTGATAAAGATATAGTCGAATTTCCGGTAGTGTCGTAATTTGAAGAGGCAAATCTTTTGTTATGGTAACTATATAATATAGATGATAATCTTTAGGGAGAAGAGCTAAACCTGATTTTTTTGACACTGACTGACATTTTAAAGGCAGGAGAAAACAAAACTCCCGCTTTTTTTATTTGTTCTCAAAAGTAAAACAGAATCAGATAAACACAGATATAGCCAATAAAGTAAGCTATAAAAAAGGTAAGGCTGCATATGGATTAATAATATAAAGGCTCTATCTTTATTTATGTAATCTTACCCAGTCTATTCAGAAATCTACAAATCTATTCAGAGATCTATAATTAAAAAAAGGTAATACATAGATAGAAAAAAACTCATAGAAAGGAGAAAATATGGAAGATCGGTTTAAACATTTTAGATTTTCAGCCAACATTGAAGAGGACGGGGATATTATAAAATATCTTGAAGGGTTCCCTAAGCCATTGAGGGGGAAAATAGTTACCATTTCTCTGAGATATTTCCTTGAGAATATGAAAGACTATGCTTTTAGCAAAGCTCCTGATAGTAACCCTCCTAAAAAAGAAAGGTCTGAGGAAAGAAGGAATACCATAAAT
>JAPLKF010000272.1 GCA_026388215.1 Pseudomonadota bacterium
CCTTGAGGTCTATTTGAGAAAAAGGGCAGAAACACCGTACCTTACCTACGTGTATCTCGAAACCGCCTTTTAGTTCGCTTGCCACCTTTCCACTTACCGGCAGATCAGCATCGTAGGCATTACGTATGCCGTTTAAATCAAGGGTGGATAAACCATGTCTGAGGGTTGTCAATCTTTTCACACCATTCTGGAAAGTTACAAAAAAGGCCTCAATCTCATCATCTGCCTGCACAGTGTAGCCCCCATGTTCGTCTTTGAACTCTTTAAGGTCTATCACTCCTTCACTTTTTCCATCGAGATTTATATAAACAAAATCTCCAGAAATACTGGCTACCCTGGATGTTACCTTCTGACCTGGTTCAAGCCGCCCTTGAAGCTTGCTGCTTTTTTCAAACAACACTGCAAAATTATCTTCCTCTCCGGTCTCTTCATTGGAGATTTTCCCGTTTTGAGAGCTCATTTCAATCTTTTCTTCTGACATATCCTCCAACCTCTTAGCTGATTTTAATGATTATTGACTTTATTACGTTTCAAAAGATTATACCTTTTATTTTTCGTTGTGTCCATTGTCCTATAACCTACTCTCACTTAAAAAAATCTCCATGTTTTTAAACAGGTGAAGAACGGCAAGTATAAAATATCCGCTTTTTCTATAACATAGATCGAAATCATCTCCATCTTTTGCCTCATTAAAATATGTGAGTCGTAAGTGGGAAGTCGGAAGTCGTACTTCGACATTTGGCAACTACTTCCATCCGAGCATAGTACACAGGTAATCGCTGACATCCCGCGGCTTTTTACAGCCGTGGGGCCTGATAACAAGGGTTATAGAATCCTTGAGAAGCACTTCTTCTCCGGTTATCTCATCTTCACCAATTTCGTTACTCCCGTTAAATTTTTGAAGGGCCTTTTTGAAGGTCTCCAGGATCATCTTTTCGGTTCTCAAATTATGTTCTCTCATGCTCATGACTTCGCTCAGGATTGAAAGATCGACCAGGGTGCTGTTGAGCCAGTTTAGTGAACACTTATAACCAAAGATCCACGCTATTCTTGTTCCCATTATGGTTTCCTTTAAGTCCTCTACCCTATCCCCCACATAGCAGGACCCTATGAACACCCCTTCAATGTCGTTTAATTTTGCTGAATTGCTTACCGTATCAAAGAATGACGTCAGCCTGAATTTGTCTCCGATATAGCCCTTGGTTCCGTGAGATGCCACATAGAGCACACATCTTTTTTCCATCGTATTACTCACATCCACCAGTGCTTCCTTGAAGCTCTCTTTGCTGTAAAAGGTCGAATAATAGATAGAATATGTTTCTATAAGCTTTTCCAGCCCGTGGAGAAACGGCAGGATTGATGCCCTCTTGGGATTTTCCTTCGGTGGCCACCAGGGGTTTTCAAGTACAAGGAGTGCCTTATTTACTTTCAATTATTCTCTCCGGCTTTGTATAAATAAATTCTAACCCATTGAAATGAAAAATACAAATGGTTTTTTATCAGTTTACTTCCTGAGGGGCAGGCCAAAAATTAAAAAGCGTTGACTATTATTATTACAAAGTGATATTGTAGAGACATGTTCGGTCTTGGATTTCCTGAACTTGTAGTCATATTGTTTATAATCCTTTTGGTCTTCGGGGCAGGCAAGCTCCCGGAGATAGGAGGGGCAATCGGTAAGGGTATAAAAAGCTTTAAAAAGGCAACACATGAACCCGAGGAAAAGGATGTAGCCCCGCCAAAAGAGAACAAGGATCAGGAAAAACCCTCTTAATAATTATTGTGAATGAAAAGGTCTTTATAGGGATCGGCT
>JAPLKF010000273.1 GCA_026388215.1 Pseudomonadota bacterium
TATTAGTTGAAGGACCAAGGTTTTTAAAATATCTCACTATCTCATAGAACATCTCACTTATAGGGTCGTAGGACTTGTATCCATTCGCATAAGCAAATTTATTTATATAGTTGATTACCCCACTATACGTAGCACCTGTTATATTATCTGGATTATTCTTAAAGGTTCCATCTGTGTTTATCTCAGCCTCTGGATTAGTACATCCGTTCGGGTCAGTACATTCCACCAGACTCCCACCGCTATCATGGTATTTAAGACCATAGGGGATCTTGTTTGCAATCCATTTTATGTTTGCCCTTATTATCCCGCCGTCCCTTGTTAGATCTGCATTACTTCTCATTGCATAGGATATGAGGCCAAACCTCATGGCCCTCGCGTAGTGCTGTAACAAACCTTCTGGTTTGTTGTTCGATGGATTACAATTTGATTCAAGGCCAACACCTGTATCACATACCTTAATCCTGAGGTTATATGCCCCATCCACATGGGTAGCGCCTGATGTTGTAGGAAAACGAGCCTCACCAGTACCACTTTCCTTCACCGTGCAATCTGCATTATTACATACAGAGAAGCCATTTGCATGACGCACTATATATTTTGTCCCGGTGAACGGTATGTAGGAACTGGTATAATTCTCTATCTTTTTCATAGGGAACCATGAATCACCTGTACCAAGGGTCTGTCTTGCCCCGAGAAGTATGGTAGTCGAAGAGGAGTCGGGACTACCCTCCCTGTTTCCACCTGTCATTGACTTCCTGAACCCATCTATGGCCATCATGGTAGCCCAGTTTAAAAAGTTGCCGCTCCATGCACTACTGCACTGATGATTGCTCGTAGTAGTTGAAGGCACAAATCCGCCACTTGCACCGCTCCCTGTATATGTATAACACTTATTGGGATTAAAATATCCGTTGTAATCTGTTGTATTACTATAACATGCTTGTGTGCTCGAGAATCTGCTCACATTCCTGCCACTTTCAGTAGTTCTACAAGTTGATGGGTTACATCCATACGCGGGGCTATCAGTGGCAGGGTCACCTGTACACGTAATATCAGGATACATTGCACCCTGCATGGGTGTTTCGATAGAAAGCATGATCATGACATTGGGGGGGACTGATGTAGAGACAAATGGAGGGATATTACAGTAATCTGTCATTGTAGCCTGTCCCAAACAAGAAGAAGGGGTTATGAAGGATAGGATGACTGCTATAATTAATATGGGTATTATATGACAAAGCCCTTTCATTGATGCACCTCCAAGATCACAATGTGAGAAACTGCCCCCTTCTCAATATATATCCTCGCCTTATTAATAAAACCAACACCTGTTATATCGTCAAGGGTCATCTCTTGACCCCTTTCAGAATCTAATGTTAACCTCACATTTTTTGCAATAGGATACTCTTTTCCGTCAATCCACAGAGAATCCTCGGTAATAACAGATACCCAGCCTTCGATAGTAGGGGTTACCTGTGCACTCGTATTAATTAATGGAAATATTAAGAAGAGACATATAGTCAAAAAAACCAATACTGAATAAAAACCTTTCATATCCTATCTCCTTGATAAAATATTAAAAAAAAAACGAATAAGGATGTCCCCTCCATATATGTATATAAGCGCCCCAAGTGAAAGAAATGGTCCAAAGGGAATAGCGTATTTTGTCCCCTCCCCTTTTATTAGCATCAATGGTATACCCACGATGGTTCCCAAAAGAGAACCTGACATAAGGCTGAATACAACCCCCTTTATACCGCAGAAAGAACCTATCATCGCAAGGAGCTTGATATCGCCACCGCCCATGCCTTCCCTTTTAGCAAAGAATTTATAAACCACTGCAATAATAAAAAGGATACCGCCACCAACCAAAACCCCATAAAGGGCATCGAGAAAACCAAACTTTGGTTCCATGTAACGAAAAAGTGGCCTTACAAAGGACAACAGAAAACCAAAAATCAACCCGCCGATGCTTAAAATATCAGGTATAATCTTAAAATCTAAATCTATGAAGGATATGGCAATCAGAAGGCATATAAAAACCATGTTTACAAAAAATTCAAAAGTAAATCCAAACTTTCTGTAAAGGATTAAAAATAATAGGGCCGTTAAAAGTTCAATTAGCGGGTATCTTATCGATATCTTTGATGCGCAGTATCTGCACTTACTTCTGAGCAAAATATAGCTTACAATAGGTATATTGTCGTAAAATTTTATTGGTTTT
>JAPLKF010000274.1 GCA_026388215.1 Pseudomonadota bacterium
ATGAATACACTCGGTGGATACGCCAATATCTACGGTATAATCGACCTTTCAGGAGCCACCCCGTACATATATGCGACTGGTAAGGTTAGTAGAATAACCGGTGGCATGTTTCTGAAGGCTTTCGGGGAAGAGACGCATGTATTTGATAGCAGGGCAATGTTATATGGAAGCTTATCATCCGAAGGGAACAACATGAAAGGGCTTCTCAGCAGGATGAACGGTAACCTCATCGTGTATAGTAAGGATGGTGTGATAAAAAAGTGGAATCTTCTCTCAAAGATATTTGGACTTTTAAATGTCTATGACCTCCTTAAAGGTAAGGTAGATTTAAAACAGGAGGGCCTGTCATATAAAAGGTTGGGGGCAACCTTTACTGTTAAGGACGGTATTTTTAATACAAAGGATTTCCTTATAGATAGCCCATCTATGTTAATAACCGGAAATGGCAATCTGGACATGAATAAAAATGAAATAGATGGGAGTATCGCTGTGTCACCCCTTGTTACCGTGGACAGAATTATAAATAAGATCCCCATCTTGAGAAACATTATCGGGGGAAAAGAGAAGGGTTTTTTCTATACAGCGTATAATGTAAAAGGACCGATAAATGACCCTGAGATAAGTTTAAATTTCACAGAAAGTATCGGCGGTAAAACAATTGAAATATTGAGAAACATACTGGTCTTACCAAAAGAGGTGTTTGAGCAGTGAAAATCGGGATAATTGGTGCTGGCAAGGTAGGCATATCAATAGGACATGTGATGAAAAAAAGGGGGCTTGATGTTATAGGGGCCTCTGACATAAAAAAGGCACCCCTTGATGTCGCAAGGAGATATTTAGGCAATGACTGTATTTACACAACAGATAACAGTGAGATTGTAAGGGCTTCGGATATCATAGGCATAACAACACAGGATGGTGAGATCGAAAAGGTAGCAAAAGAGATTTTCAAAGGCTTTAAAACAGTTAAAAACAAATTATTCTTTCATACAAGCGGTGCCCACCCCTCTTCCATTCTTTCGCCCCTTGAGGAAAAGGGGGCTATTCTTGGTTCTCTACACCCACTTCAAACCTTTCCTGATATCGATAGTGCAATTGATGTCCTGCCAGGCACATATATATTTATTGAGGGTGACAAAAAGGCTCTCAAACAATTGGAATTCTTGGGAACACACATCGGTTATAAGGTTGTAACAATAGAGGGTAAAAACAAAGTGCTTTATCATCTCTCTGCAGTATTTGTATGTAACCTTTTGTGTGCACTACTCTATGCTGGTGAAGGCATTATGGACAGGATTGGCATAGAACTTGAGCCATTTTTCCCTATCATTAATGCCACACTGAAAAATATCGAGACTAAAGGTCCGCTTATGTCGCTCACAGGGCCAGTGATTCGGGGTGATGTTGGTACTATTATTGACCATATTGAAGCAATGAGCGATATGAAACTGCAAAAAAGGATATATAAGGCCCTTTCATTGGCTGCTCTCGATCTGGTAAAAAAAAGAAAGATTCTAAATAAAGAGGTATTGGAGCTTTTAAAAAATGTATTGGAGGAAATATAGATTTATAAGGGGTCGAGGGTATCACTCGAACCCTC
>JAPLKF010000275.1 GCA_026388215.1 Pseudomonadota bacterium
TTCAGGAACTTGAAGGGACAAGGAAAGTTATGATGCAGATTTTTCAGTAGTTATAGAATTTATATATTCCCTTAAAACACTATTCATCAAGGTCTGATAACCTGTTTTTTTCTCTGTGGCAAGTTTCTTAAGAAACAATAAGATATCATTATCCAGTCTCACTGTGGTTGAGATCTTTTTGGGTCTATAAAACCTGCCCCTTACACCTTTAGAGAAATCATATTCTTTCTTTAATTCAAAATCCGATTGTTTCATATTGCTCCTTTTCTTTTTTTGTAGCTTTTCTTGCCGATATAATTCTAATAACTTCCTCTCCATTTTCTTTAAGGTAGTATAAATGTCCCGCTATAATCAACTTCCCTTTGTATGTGGTACCAATGGTTACCCATCTTTCCTCAAAATTGCTGAATCTTTCATCTATAATGGAGATGTGAAATGGGTCGTCAAATATCTCTTTTGATTCCTCGAATGATAATTTATGTTTCTTTACATTTGCCCTATTTTTATTTTCAGCCCATTCAAACTCCATAAAATATTTTAAGTAAATGTAAATACATTGTCAATACATTTCACACGTCACGCTTTAAGAATCACATTTTGCGTTATGGCTGGAACAGTGTTCTGGCGAAATACATTAATGAAAAGGGGCAAGCTATTTGCCAGCCTGCCCCTTTGGAATTTTCCTGTTTTTGCTTCTTTCTGCTTACTCACCCTGTGGAATAGAGAATCTGAATTCATTCCACAGGGCAGGCTCCTTACTGCTTTTTCTCCCCTTTTTCCTTTTCCTTTAGCGCCTTCAATATTTTTTCCGGTGTGATGGGCAGATCCTTTATCCTCACGCCTACCGCATCATATATGGCATTAGCAATTGCAGGTGCTGTAGGGACAAGTCCCGGTTCCCCTATGCCTTTTGCACCGAAAGGCCCATCCTTTTCGTCTGTTTCCACGATTACGGCCTCAACCGGTGGCACATCCTTTGCGGTGAGCATCTTGTAGTCGAGGAAGTTTGCATTCATTAACCTTCCATCACGGAAGATCATCCTCTCACTCAAGGCATAACCAAGCCCCATAAGCCCGCCGCCGTATATCTGTCCTTCAAGGAGCATCGGGTTAATAGCCTTTCCCACGTCATGGGCTGCTATGTATCTCAGGACTTTCACCTGTCCTGTCTCCCTATCAACCTCCACCTCAACGCCATGTGTACCATAAGCATAGGTAACTGAAAGGTTTCCTTTAAGGTCTTTATCCAGATTTTCATTTGCAGGGTCATAGAAATATTCTGCCATCAACATCGTGCCACCAGAGGCGTAATGGGCATTCCTCAATACCTTCCCGAGGGGAATGTTTTTCTCCTTATCCTTTGTTGAGAATATAACCCCGCTCCTAATGTCGAGCACTTCAGGACTTTCACCGAGACTCTTTGAGGCAATCTCAAGTATCTGTGCCTTTATCTTCTTTGCAGCGCCAAGCGCCGAATTCCCTGCTACAAAGGTTGTTCTGCTCGCATGAACACCCACATCCCAGGGGCACACATCCGTATCATTATTTATAACGTTTACATCATCAACATTCACACCGAGCACCTCTGCCACTATCTGGGCAATAATCGTCTCCGAACCCTGACCTATCTCTGATGAACCTGTGAAGATATCTATCTTTCCA
>JAPLKF010000276.1 GCA_026388215.1 Pseudomonadota bacterium
TCAAAGAAAACAATGGTCGATCAGATTATGTACTACATTAAACACTATAGTGAGCATCGAGCACACCCTTTTGCATGGACATATACGGGGAAACCACTGGTGGCATAATGGACATATTATTTATGGGACGTAACACTAGTAGCTTCCTCCATGCTGGGTATATATTCAAATCCAACAATAAGTCGTTAAGCTTTCCCCAATAAACACAATTTCTAACTTCTTGATTTTTTAGTAAAGTGCCACCAGTGTTAAGACGCTCAAAAATATGATATACGCTTGTATCATCATTTGGATTAAGTTGTTTAATAACAATTGCCCTTAAAACCGAGTTCTTTAGCTTCCTCTTATCTGCATCAGTAAAATCCGTAAATGCTTTATTTAACCACTTACTATTTTCATTAATCCCTTCCAGCTTGAAAACTTTTCTTTTTCCTAATTTGTCTTCTTCTCCAAATAACCCTTCAAAGAAGAAAAAAATGCTTTTAAGCCTTTGCTGACCATCAATAACCAACGACTTCTGCTCAGAATCTGTATAAACAAAAATCTGAGGGACTGGAAGACCTAACATAAAGGATTCTATTAGCCTTGACGCCTGTGATATTTTCCAAACAAAACCTCTCTGGAATTTTGGGATAACAATATCCCCAGATATTGATTTTTGATGAAGGACTTCAAGGGTATAATCTGCGGGATAAGTAGCTATTTCAAATTCAATGGGCGTACTCTCTAAATCTTCTATTTCGCTTTCGACAGGCTCCATCTGGATATCTTCTGGATTGTATTCAATTTCATTGTTCATATTATTTTATCCTCCTAATTGTTCAATTTTCTTTCTATAATATTTCTTACACAGATTCCCCCAGAGATGAGTTTCGGAAGCAGTAAGTCAATAATATGAGATAGTTTAATATTTTCCCCCAAGTTATAAAACATTTGTCTATAAAACGGAAAAGTGATTTCTGTAAACATATTGATGACTCTTTTATCAGGAAGCACGATCTCTATATCCTCTATATCAGCATTACTTATGTTTCCTTGTGCACTGCTTGCTGATGAAATACCTTTCATATAAGACTGGATATAATCTTGTTTTAGTAATAAGTAACAGAAAAAGGTATTATTCGAAACAACTTTCCCTACTCTTTGATTTAATAGCATTTTATAATTTATCTTTGGAATCATCCCAACCTTCCCTAGCTCTGCACCAGTCATTGCCATCAATACTTCTCCTGAGGATAAATTGAATTTAATATCAATTTTTTTAAAAATATTTTCGCTTACATAGTCTCCTTCAAAAATATCTACAACAGAATTTTGGATATTCTTTATTTTTATTACCTTAATACCTTCATTCACAAAATCCTGACTTTTAAAAGCGTAGCCGGGTTGAATCTTTCCTATATCCCCTAACTTTCTAATACTCCACTCTATTGGTATCTCCCCCAACTCCGAATTTTCAAAGGAATCGGGGAATAGGTCGCCTGCCTGCCGCGACGCTTTGCTTGGCGGCGCAGGCAGGGAGATTTCTTTGGGGAGGCCGGGGTCACCTGTCTGCGTGCGTGCGCATTGCTTCTCACGCACAGGCAGGAAGTCAATGAACCAGCTCTTGAACAACGCCTGTGCCATAGCCTCCAGCGTTTCATTCATCCGCCGGTTCAGTTCAATCTTGTCATCCAGCGTTCCGAGGATATTGGCAATGGTTCGTTGCTCGGAGATGTCTGGAACCCTAATTTTTCTTGCATGAGCAGCTTCACGGTTTAAACCGGGTACTGCACTGTCTTCGTTCATATATTCGAGGCCAAGAGACTTAAGTATATAATACTTAAAACGTAGTAAAGCCGGATCCTTGTCTGTTACATAAAACGTTGTGTCTATTGGCCAGCATGGGACCGGGCTGAAGTGCACTGCTCCGACAGTTCCTTTTCTTCCCACGACTATCGTGGGTCCATCTGTAAGCGAAGTGTCGTGGTATCCAACAACACCATTTGATCCGTAAACAGGAACACGCCCGTATGGATTGCGCAATCCCTCAGGGAGGCTCTTGCCATAGGTAAATGGTACGAAACTGCCGACTGTTTTAAGTGCATCACCCATTATTCCCTTACCCTTCACTCCTACTTTTTCCAAACAGCAGCACCGCCTGCTCGCTCTGCTTGGTCGTTTCGGGATCGGCTTTCTCGTATCTGCCGTAATACCACTTGCTATCGGCGGTAGGTTTGATCGAAATCTCTTTCACGAGGGTAATATCGTCGTATCCACCCTCATACCCCGGCACCACGACCCGGGCATGTGAGGGGTATGCCTGCAAATATTTGATCAATTCTTCAACATTCATTTTGTGTTACCTCTCTTTTACACCCGTTCACAACTTTCATGAAATCGCAAAAATACGCTTCCATACCTCGTCCTGCCTGTAGTCACTACCTATCCCCGTCATGTCCATATCCCTAAAGCGTGTCCAAAAAAGTTTGATTATGGACATGTTCGTATATCGTGTCGACATTATCGACACGTTTATATTTCATGTCGATAAAATCAATAGCAATCGACACGTTTCTCCAACATGTCGATGGCATCGACATGTTAACCTGATAACAACTCATATAGCTTCACGTTGAGATACAACCTCTCTTTACCAAGTTTCTGGCTTTTAAGAATCCCGACCTTCTCAAGGGCCTTTAAATACTCTGCCGCCGTCTGCCGTTTTGCTATTCCTTCTTCAACAAGAAACTCGCCTTTTGTATACGGCTGGTGAAACAACAGTTCTATAAGCTCCTTTGAGTAAACCCGTTCAGGGAGCTTTTTCTTCGCCACTTTAAGCGTGTCTTCCAAGAGGTCTCTGATCTGAATAATTTTGTTTTTGGTGAACAGAGCGGTTTGTTCGATGGCATCCAGCATATAGACAATCCACGGTTCCCACTCATCAAATTCTGTAACTTTGCGCAAGAGACGGTAGTATTCCGTTTTTTTTTCAATTATATACTTACTAAGGTAAAGAACAGGCAAATCGAGCAGTTCGTTGAATTCGAGATAAAGGATATTGAGAATCCTCCCCGTTCTTCCATTACCGTCAGAAAAAGGATGGATAGTTTCAAACTGATAGTGGATTACTGCAAGCTTAATAAGGTGGTCTACCGTATTCTCCTCATGAATATATTTTTCGAGATTTGCCAGTTTATCCCTAATAATCTGTTCTCCCTCAGGTGGCGTAAAAACAACCTCCCCGGTTGCGGCATTTGCTATCTTTGTGCCAGGGGTATTTCTTATGCCTGAATTGTTCTGTTTGATTGTTTGATAGATTTTAACTAAGAGGTTTGTTGTCAGCAATTGTTTTTCCTTTAGCAGGTTGAAGCCTTCCCATAAAGCTTCTCTATAACGGAGAACTTCTTTTGTTGCAGGATCAATCTGACTCGTTTTCGCAGCAAATGCACGAAACAGGGCATCATTCGTAGTGATAATATTTTCAATTTCTGAACTGGCTTTCGCTTCCTGTAATACCAGCGAATTTATGAGAATAGACTGGTTTGGGATTGTCTCGCCAAGCCCTTTCAGTTCCGCTAAAGCACGTCCCGCAGTGATCGCCTTTTTGAGTATTGCCTTAGTTTCAAGGTCAGTTTTTGGGGGTAGCATAGGTAAATCGTTGTAAGGTTTTGTCGGATCAAATTTCATAGCCCAGCCCTCTTAAATTTTTCTTTATCTCGGCTTCCAGTCGTGCTGATTCTGCAAACTGCTCTTTGAGCGTGGTGGTGAGGCGGGTTATCTTCTCATGGAAGGGCTCACCATCGTCCTCAACCGCCTCTGCGCCCACGTAGCGCCCCGGCGTGAGGACATGGCCGTGCCCGCGTATATCTTCCAGCGTTACGGATTTGCAGAATCCTTTGACGTCTTCGTATGTTCCGCCCTCACCCCGCCATGCGTGGTATGTTAAGGCTATCTTCTGGACTTCCTCTTCTGAAAGTTCTCGGTGCCGCCTGTCCACAAGTATGCCCATTTTGCGAGCATCAATGAAGAGAACTTCTCCGCGCCTGTCGCGGTATTTATGGTTCTTCTTATCCCTGGCAACAAACCAGAGGCAGGCAGGAATCATCGTGTTGTAGAATAGCTGTGTTGGGAGTGCTATCATGCAATCCACAATGTCGGCTTCTATGATGTTCTTTCTTATGTCTCCTTCGCCTGAGGTGTTGGATGACATTGAACCGTTGGCAAGCACGAAGCCTGTTATCCCTGCTGGTGATAAGTGATATATGAAGTGTTGGACCCATGCAAAGTTAGCATTACCGGTGGGCGGCATGCCGTATTTCCACCGCGCATCATCCCTGAGGAGGTCGCCTTTCCAGTCTGAGTCGTTAAAGGGTGGATTTGCGAGTATGTAGTTTGCTTTGAGGTCTTTATGGGCGTCGTTCAGGAAGCTGCCTTCGTTGTTCCATTGGATGTCTGCGTCTATTCCCCGGATAGCAAGGTTCATCTTGCACAAGCGCCAGGTGGTCTGGTTGGACTCCTGCCCATAAATGGCAATATCGCCTATTCTTCCGCCGCGTGCTTGTACGAACTTTTCGCTTTGGACGAACATGCCTCCTGAGCCGCAGCAGGGGTCAAAAACGCGTCCTTTGTAAGGTTCAAGCATTTCTACGAGCACTCTTACTATACTTCGTGGGGTGTAGAACTGTCCGCCTTTTTTGCCTTCTGCGTCTGCGAACTGTCCGAGGAAGTATTCGTATACTCTGCCGAGTATGTCTTTGCTCCTGTTTTCCGCATCGCCGAGCCCTATTGTGCCTATGATATCTATTAGCTCTCCGAGGCGTTGCTTATCAAGGGCTGGGCGGGCGTAGTTCTTCGGGAGCACGCCTTTGAGTGAGGGGTTATCTCTTTCTATGACGTCCATGGCGTCATCAACAATTTTGCCTATGGTTGGCTTTTTTGCGTTTTTTTGCAGGTAGTCCCATCGTGCCTCTTTCGGCACCCAGAAGACGTTTTCTGCGAGGTACTCGTCGCGGTCTTCCATGACTTCGTAACGGGCGGCTGGGTCCTTCACATACATGTCGCTTTTAGGGTCGGCGTTCTGCTTTTCCAGCTTTTTGTGATGCTCTTCAAATGCGTCTGATATGTATTTCAGAAAAATCAGGCCAAGGACGACGTGCTTATACTCGGCAGCGTCCATGTTGTTTCTTAGCTTATCAGCCGTCTGCCAGAGCTTTTGCTCAAAGCCAAGATTTGCCCCGTTATCGTTTTTCTTCGCAGCCAATGTTTTACCCTTCGGCATAACCCCCCTTACATCAGTTGGCAGTGAAAGGAATTGGAAGATACCCCCGCCCCATATACTCTTCCGTCTATCCGTTTATTTCTGACTATATCCCTTAATTCGTCTCTCGTTCCCGCATGTATGCGTGATCGTCCTCCGTCTCTCGTCATTTCAATCCCCTACCCTCTTATAAAAGATTCTAACCCCATGAAATGAATAATGCAAATGATTTTGTGCGGGGGAAACGTGGATTACGTGTAAGCCGGGGGTTTGACCTTTTTATCGCCTGCTTTCTGCTTTTTTGTCTCGTTGTTCTTATCCATCGCAGCCCTTAGGAGTTCTCCCAGGTTGCCAAGACCACTTCCGGTTGACTCATCTTTCATGACTTCACCCCTGTACCGGCTAAGCTCTTCCTGCTCTAATTTTTCAGCCACGCCACTCCGGCTCAGGATCATCCTGTTTCGGATTACATCGACTTCCTTTACAATAACCTGCATTCCCGTTCCAACAGGGAACATCCTGTTGTGATTGGCACCACGAGGGGTACCCATCTCTGAGTTGGGTATAAAACCGGCTATCCCGTTGTTCATCTTCAGGAGCACACCGGATGGTAAGGCTTTCTCCACAATGCCGTCAAGGATATCGCCGACCTGAGGCATGGCAATCATTTCGGATTCCAGTTTTTGTTCCATGGAAAGGGATATTCTTTTGCTCTTAATATCTACTTCCCGAACATAAACTTCTACAAGCTGACCTACCTCAACAACTTCTTTGGGGTGTTTGATCCGTCTCCCTGCACCAAATTTTGAGATATGAATCAACCCGTCCACTCCTGGTTCAAGGTTAACAAAGGCGCCATATGGTGCAAGGCTCACAATCGTTCCGTGGACCAGACTATCAACGGGATATTTTTCCGCTGCACTTAAAAAAGGATCCGGTTGCGTTGCCTTAAGGCTTAAGGTGAGACGGTTCTTCTCCCAGTCGAGGGCGATGATTCTTACGGTAACTTCCTGCCCAACATACAGGGCATCTTCTGGTTTTTCAATTCTCTCCCATCCTATCTCACTTAAAGGAATGAGGCCATCAATGCCGCCAAGGTCAACAAAGGCACCAAATCTTTGAATGGACCGAACCGTTCCGGTTAGCTCCATTCCAACTTCAAGGGTCTCCCTGATATTATCACGTTTAATCTGCTGCTCCTCTTCCAGGAGGGCTCTTCGTGAAAGAATAATGTTACGGCCGTCTTCTTCGTATTCGAGCACCTTGAAAGGAAAAGTCTGACCGAGATATGCATCCTTTTCACGGCTTCCCTTGAGGTCTATTTGAGAAAAAGGGCAGAAACACCGTACCTTACCTACGTGTATCTCGAAACCGCCTTTTTGTTCGCTTACCACCTTTCCACTTACCGGCAGATCAGCATCGTAGGCATTACGTATGCCGTTTAAATCAAGGGTGGATAAACCATGTCTGAGGGTTGTCAATCTTTTCACACCATTTTGGAAAGTTACAAAAAAAGCCTCAATCTCATCATCTACCTGCACAGTGTAGCCCCCATGTTCGTCTTTGAACTCTTTAAGGTCTATCACTCCTTCACTTTTTCCATCGAGATTTATATAAACAAAATCTCCGGAAATACTGGCTACCCTGGATGTTACCTTCTGACCTGGTTCAAGCCGCCCTGGAAGCTTGCTGCTTTTTTCAAACAACACTGCAAAATCATCTTCCCCTCCGGTCTCTTCATTGGAAATCTTCCCTTCTTGATAGCTCATTTCAATCTTTTCTTCTGACATATCCTCCAACCTCTTAGCTGATTTTAATGATTATTGGCTTTATTACGTTTCAAAAGATTATACCTTTTATTTTTCGTTGTGTCCATTGTCCTATAGCCTACTCTCACTTAAAAAAATCTCCATGTTTTTAAAAAGGTTGGGAAGTATAAAAAACGTTTAGACTAAAATATAAGTCTGGTCAACCTTTTGCCTCATTAAAATATGTGAGTCGTAAGTGAGAAGTCGGGAGTCGCGATTCGTGCTTCCTCATTCGTCATTCGCAATTCGACATTTAGTAACTACTTCCATCCGAGCATGGTACACAGGTTATCGCTGACATCGCGGGGCTTTTTGCAGCCGTGGGGCCTGATAACAAGGGTTATTGAATCCTTGAGAAGCACTTCTTCTCCGGTTATCTCATCTTCGCCAATTTCGTTACTCCCGTTAAATTTTTGAAGTGCCTTTTTAAAAGACTCCCGGGTCATCTTTTCGGTTCTCAAATTATATTCTCTCATGCTCATGACTTCGCTCAGGATCGAAAGATCAACCAGGGTGCTGTTGAGCCAGTTCAGTGCACACTTATAACCAAAGATCCATGCTATTTTTGTTCCCATTATAGTTTCCTTTAAATCCTCTACCCTATTCCCCACATAGCAGGACCCTATGAACACCCCTTCAATATCGTTTAATTTTGCTGAATTGCTAACCGTATCAAAGAATGTCGTCAGCCTGAATTTGTCTCCGATATAGCCCTTGGTTCCGTGAGATGCCACATAGAGCACACATCTTTTTTCCATCGTATTACTCACATCCACCAGCGCTTCTTTGAAGCTCTCTTTACTGTAAAAGGTCGAATAATAGATAGAATATGTTCCTATAAGCTTTTCCAGCCCGTGGAGAAACGGCAGGATTGATGCCCTCTTGGGATTTTCCTTCGGTGGCCACCAGGGGTTTTCAAGTACAAGGAGTGCCTTATTTACTTTCAATTATTCTCTCGTGCTTTGTATAAATAAATTGTAACCCTTTGAAATGAAAAAAACAAATGGTTTTTTATCAGTTTACTTCCTGAGGGGCAGGCCAAAAATTAAAAAGCGTTGACTATTATTATTACAAAGTGATATTGTAGAGACATGTTCGGTCTTGGATTTCCTGAACTTGTAGTCATATTGATTATAATCCTTTTGGTCTTCGGGGCAGGCAAGCTCCCGGAGATAGGAGGGGCAATCGGTAAGGGTATAAAGAGCTTTAAAAAGGCAACACATGAACCCGAGGAAAAGAATGTAGCCCCGCCAAAAGAGAATAAGGATCAGGAAAAACCCTCTTAATAATTATTGTGGATGAAAAGGTCTTTATAGGGATCGGCTCAAACATCGGCAATAGTTCTGAAAACTGCACAACAGGCATAAAACACATCATCAGGGACAAAAGGACAAGGTTCCTCTCAGCATCTTCTTTATACCTCACATCACCGGTTTCTAACATTTTACAGGATGATTTTATAAACTGTGCATTATGTATCACGTGGAGTGATTCACCTTTCGAGCTCCTGAAATTTTTAAACAGTATTGAGGATATGATGGGGAGGGAAAGGGACGTTACGGGTGGTCCGAGGATAATAGACCTGGATATACTGCTATTCGGTGATCTCATACTTGATGACCCATTGTTGAAAATACCCCATCCTGAACTCCACAAAAGAAAGTTTGCTATCATCCCCTGTATTGAAATAGACCCTGATATTATTCACCCTTCATTCAACAAACTATTGAAGGAATTTCTTTCGTATATCGACGATGGGCAGAAATTAAAATTAATCAAAGACAAGAAAGAGGTCATGGAATCCTCAACAGAACCCCGAATTTTCATTGACAAAAAGCACTTGCAGGGATAGGATTTAATACCAATTTACGATTGCAGAATGCAAAATGTAACCCATTTTAATAATGAACAATTATTCTATGCATACTTGTCATAAAATAATATGAAAGGAGTTAATAATCATGCCAGAAGCTGATGAATCTGAAAAGGAAAAACAGTTTTATGTGGACATTCCTGTTAGGAGCGAACCTTTCTTTCTGAAAGGTTGCAACTCTATAGACTGGGGGATGAAAAACCGTCTATCCAGAATATTCAATCCCAAGTCTGGCAAGACGGTCATGCTGGCCATTGACCATGGATATTTTCAAGGTCCAACCACAGGTCTGGAGCGTGTGGATGTCACTATCCTGCCGCTTTTACCTTATGCAGATACTCTGATGCTTACCCGGGGCATACTCCGGACAATTATCCCTCCCACTTTTGACAAGGCAGTAGTGTTGAGAGCCAGCGGGGGACCCAGTATTTTAAATGAGCTCTCAAACGAGCAGATTGCCATAGATATAGACGAAGCCATCCGTTTGAATGTAGCAGCAATGGCTGTTCAGGTCTTTATTGGCGGTAAAATGGAAACACAGACAGTACACAACATGACCCGTCTTGTGGACATGGGTAACCGCTATGGTATTCCTGTTCTGGGTGTTACAGCAGTTGGCAAGGAGATGAGCCGGGATGCCAAATACATGCGACTGGCTTCGCGAATCATTGCAGAGCTCGGTGTCACTTATGTGAAAACCTATTATGTGCCAGAAGGATTTGACACGGTAGTAGCCGCCTGCCCGGTACCAATTGTTATTGCAGGAGGCAAAAAGCTTCCGGAGCTTGATGCCCTGACCATGGCTTACAATGCTATCCAGGATGGAGCAGCCGGAGTTGATATGGGTCGTAATATTTTTCAATCTGAATCGCCTGTTGCCATGATTAAGGCGATAAGAAAGGTCGTTCATGAAGGAGAGAAACCGAAAGCAGCGTATGA
>JAPLKF010000277.1 GCA_026388215.1 Pseudomonadota bacterium
CACGACTGAGCGGCGTACTGACAATCGACCTTGCTTGAGTCATTTCTCCTCCTTTTTCTTGAGAAAAAGCAGGTTAGATAATGACCTTTAGCGGTTCTAATGGTCAATCACTTTTGTTACGTATAGCTTCCTGAAAGCGAGATTTTGACCAAAGAGTGGTTTGTGCTGTCTTTCTGTCGGTAATAGCGATCCACGTAGTAGAATGTTCCTTGACAACCTGCTGATGTGGCTGCCCCGGATGGTCTCCAATTCCCTCCCCAAGTCCCCCAAAATTGGGTTCTTTCTTATTTAAGTTGCATTTATAGGGTTAAGTCTTGGGTTTAAGAGTCCACAATGTTGATGGATTTTTAACCGGAAGTAGTCAATGTCTTTATAACCATATGCCATCCGTTTCAGTCGTTTGATCTTGTTGTTGAACCCCTCGGAGATAGCAGAGCTTACTTTCTTCTTAAACCAGTTGAGGATATACTGCATCTTGTCAGTAAAGCTATTCGCCAGTGCTATAAATGATTCCATGGTGCTGGAGGCTGCTTCTTGAATCCAGTTGTGCAATACTGTTCTCGCCTCGGCTTCATCCTTACAGGAATAGACTGTTAAAAAGCTCTCTTTCAATAACATGGCCCTGTATATAGGTTCATTCAGCTCACATAATTGGGTGAGGTATGAAGTCTGTCGGGCAGTGAGATTCCCTTTTTTCTTAAACAGGATAAACCGTTGCTTACAGTTGATGAGTTCTACCAACTCATCATCCTTCTCTATCCTGGCCTTCCGTAATTCGTGTTTCCTCACTGCATCAACGGCATTATTCAGTTTTTGCATGACATGGAACTTATCATAGACAATAAGGGCGTTTACCGCATAGTGGATGCTGGAACTTATATAATGTCGTGCTCCATCTAATGCCACTGATTCTATCTTTGTGCAGTTATCTTCCCCTATACCCTGGAAGTATTTATTTAATACCTCTGATTTCCTCCCCTTTTCATTCCATATGAGAAGCTTCCTGTCCGTATCAATGACGTTGGTGAGATAGCGGTGATACTTTTGATAGCTTACTTCGTCTACACTGATATGGATAGCGGCAGGAGGTGGAGAGAGTATATCTTTTGCCTTTTCTTCCAGGATTTCTTTATCTATTCTATAGACTGCTTCATCATTTAAACCTAAGAACCAGCCTGCTTCCTGATTAGTAGTAATTGCAGTGAGTCTGCTTACATGCTCAGCGAATCTTTTTGTCACCCGTCCCCATTTCTTGAGCCATGGTATTTCCTCTGTATGGATTTTCCCATCATGGGGGCATCGATATCTTCTCTTCCATATATGGAGATAGACCCTTTTCCCGCTGATGGGAAGGTCTTCTACCTTGGTCCATTGACTGCTATGGTATCCGGTAATGTGTGTTTCCCCACAATATGAACAAACAAACAGCCCTGTTTCTTTTATATGGTTCTAAATGAATGTGTATCTCTCTATCGATAAGAGAAGCTTTGGTTACTTTGTACTCTGGAATATCTATGAGTTTTTTGATACCATGTACATGCATCGGTTACTCCCTGGTATTCTTGGTTGGGTGAACCAAAATTATACCAGTTTTCATTGTAACCGGTGCTTTTTGCTTATTGGTATATAATTCTCATGGGTTAGAAAGATTGTTGCACTTTATTTAAGAAAGAACCCAAGAAACCGTCCATAATAATCTGATTTTCTAAAACCGTACTTAAGAGCAATGCTGATAACCAAACACTGTTGTCGATTTTTCCCCCGGAATCCGACGAAGATAAGTTGTCTCTTGTCAAAAACATTGTCGAAAGCGAAAAAGACAATGGAGAATTCTTGGAGAAGATTGTTGCCGAGTGTTTTTTTTATCTATACGTCTGCAAGGGCGTCGATCCGAAAACCTCAAGAAGCGGCTATGGCGGATACAGAAATGAGCTGGAGAAGTGGATGGAGGCCAGATTCGAGGGTAAACCGGCGCTTACCCCTTCCCGCGTAGCCTTCGAGTGTAAGAAGATCTTCAAGATTCCTGTTGTAAAGATGCACTTTCTTAAGTCCCTGGCCCAGAAAGTGAAAAACCGGGTCA
>JAPLKF010000278.1 GCA_026388215.1 Pseudomonadota bacterium
AATCTGAATAAAATAGTTATTTTCCTCGGGATTTTTGGGCTCTTTCTCCTTTCCATCGCGGTGGTATTTATCGCCAGGTCGATTACAGAACCCTTGAGGGGAATGGCAAAGGCAACGGAACATATCGGGGCCGGGAATCTCGACATCGAACTACCACCGGTTAAAACACGAGATGAAGTAGGAAGGCTTTCAGAAGCGTTCAACTACATGAAGGCATCATTAAAGGAATATATTGAGGAGCTCACAGAGGCTACAGCCTCTAAAGAACGGATAGAGAGCGAGCTCAAGATTGCCCACGATATCCAGATGGGCATCCTGCAGAAAAGGTTTCCCCCATTCCCTGACAGGGATGAATTTGATATCTATGCGACGATAAAGCCTGCGAGGGAGGTAGGAGGAGACTTCTATGACTTTTTCTTCATAGATAATGAACATCTTTGTTTTGTCATTGCCGATGTTTCAGGCAAAGGGGTGCCTGCAGCCCTGTTTATGACTCTGACAAAGACCCTTATAAAGGCAAAGGCTACTTCCGGGCTTACATCGGATAAAATCATTTCCAGGGTGAATGAGGATCTATGTATAGGGAATGACCTCAATATGTTTGTAACCGTTTTCTGTGGTATCCTTAATATTAGGACCGGGGAAATACTCTATACCAATGGAGGTCACAACCCACCTTTACTTATAAGAGATAAGGGTGATATAGCCTTTATTGACGGGAAAGGAGAGCTCGTGATAGGCGTCATGGATGATGCAACATATACAACGGAGAGCATTACTTTGCAACCAGGTGATTCCATTTTCCTTTATACCGATGGCGTTACAGAAGCGATGAATGGGAAAAGCGAACTCTTTTCAGAAGAACGCCTGAAAAATGAGATATTAAAATGCAGAGGAGAATCCATTCAACAAGTCATAGAATGCATAATGGGTGAGATTACACAATTTTCTCACGAGGTTCCCCAGTCAGACGATATTACCATGATGATAGTACAATTTAAGGGTAATAAAGGAAGGTAAGATGAACCGCAGATATTTTTTTGAAATTCTGATTGTGAAGAAGGCTGAATTCATCTAAAACAAAAGGGGGTTTATGTGAAGGTATATTTCTGGGGTACAAGGGGTTCGCTGCCCGCATCTGTCACAGCAGAGGAAGTTCGGGCAAAAATGTTCAGGGCAATTAAAAAGTCAAAAGATCATAGCTTTAATAATGATGAGGAAATAGATAAGTTCATAGAGAAAGACCTTCCATTTTCTATACGGGGAAGCTATGGCACCAACACATCGTGTGTAGAGATAATGGGTGGGAAGGAATACATTCTCTGCGATGGCGGTACCGGTTTGAGGGACTTTGGAAATCATGCTTTGAAATCTTCGAGCAAGGGCGAACCCAATCAAAAGAATATTTTCAATATTTTTATATCCCATTTACACTGGGACCACATTCAGGGATTTCCATTTTTTACCCCTGCCTATATAGAGGGTAATTCTGTCAATATTTACGGATGTCACAGTGAACTGGAGCAGGTGTTTATTAATCAACAGAATTATCCTTATTTTCCTGTACCCCTTAAATATATGAAGGCTGATATAAGATTTATAACACTGGAATCAGGAAAGGAATATGAGATAGCTGGTTTTAAAGTGAAAGTTATGAAACAGAATCATCCTGGAGACTCTTATGGTTATAGATTTGAGAAGGATAGGAAAAGCATAGTTTATTCCACGGATTGTGAACACAAAGGTGAGGTTGATAATGAGGATTATGTTTTTCTGGATTTTTTCAGAGATGCCGA
>JAPLKF010000279.1 GCA_026388215.1 Pseudomonadota bacterium
GTTTCTGGATGAAATAGATGCCCCCCTCGACGATGCAAACATTATGTCTCTCCTCGAGATTATTAAAAGCATCAGCAACAAAACCCAGATAGTATTTATCACACACAACAGAATTACTATGGAATCATCAAACACGATTTACGGCGTCACAATGGAAGAAGAAGGTATTTCAAAGGTCGTATCAGTCAGACTTTAAAAATCAGTAGGTAGTAGGAAGTAAGCAGTAACAGAAAAAACAGGCATAGGCTACTTACAATTTTCTGTATACTGTATCCCTAACACCCAAGTCGAGTTTATCTAATATAATTAAATAGTTAATCTTTTATCGGTTACCGATATGTGATAATAGTCAATTTTTTTGTTGACATTTTTGTATATAACACTATCATTATAGAAAGACAAGGGGGATGGGGGGTATAAATCATAGACAATATTATAATCAAATCCTCAATTTCCGTCGATCTTCCTTATTGTTATCCTTACATTTGGCAAAAAAATATTTTTATTAAGGAGGTGATTAAATAACAAGGTTTTTTATAAAGGGTTTTTATAAAAAGAAAGGAGGGTTTTTATGCAACCTATACAAGTAGCACAAACTGTTTTACCTGATCCATCAGTCCTCATGTACCCATGGTATGTCTGGTGGGTAGTGATAATCGGGCTGACCCTGATGACATTCATAGGGACATGGATAATCACAAGGGGGTGGAAAGAATGAACCCACAATTATTTGAAGTACCAAAGGCAACGGCAGCAACAGCAGTGTGGGGCGCAATTGGTGTAGCAATTATACTGGCAGTTTCGGTTATACTCGGGATTTTATCAAAAAAACAATGGAAATCCTTTGATGAATATCTCGTTGGGAAAAGGGATATAGGGCCCTGGATTACAGGCGCTGCCCTTTGTGCATCGTATCTATCAGGATGGGCGTTCTGCGGTAGCACCGGTATCGTATATTCTCTTGGTTTCTCCGGCATGTGGTTTGCCGGCATATGGAGCCTCCTCGGTTTAGTCCCCTGTTGCTGGCTTGCAGCAATAAAAACAAGGGAATTCTCCGCAAAACTCGGTGCAGCAACGCTTCCAGAAACAATCGGGAGAAGGTTTGAGAGCAAAATGCTCCAGACCGTCATAGCAGTAGTTATGCTCTATTTTCTCTTCATGTATTCTGTTGGTCAGTTAAAGGCAGCCGGTGGTGTCTGGTATGCAGTAACAGGACTTCCGCCGCTCTGGTGTTTGCTCCTCTCAATATTCATTGCCTGGCTGTACATGGTTCTCGGCGGATATATAGGAACCCAGTGGTCTATGGCATTTCAGGGGTTTTTCCTCGGGATTGTGGGTGCTGTCCTCGGCATATGGGCAATCATATGGGCAGGTGGTTTTTATGAAATATCTTCAAAGCTGTATATGGAACCAAAGGTTGGCCCTGCACTTATTAAACTGATGAGGCCGGAGCTTCCAAAGCTTGGTCCAACACAACTCTTCTCGAGTCTTGTAGGAATCCTTGCAACACCGGTCATCTTCTTCACAATGGCAATCGGCTTCCCCCATAATGTAAGCAGGTTCCTCGGTATGGCCAAGTTGAACAAAGCCGGATACTGGAAATTACTCACCACTGTGTACCTCGTAGCCGGTATCCCCATCATGCTCGACTGCTCGAGCAACGGTCTTGTGGCAAGGATGGTTTACGGGCCCAGACTCCTCGCAATAAAACCCTGGATGGGCGACCTCGCAGCGCCATATCTTGCTCATGCAGTGGGTGGGGTACCCATGATGACCCTTTACGTCATGGGTCTCTTCGCAGCAGCGCTTTCTACCCTTGCAGCCATGGTATTTATTATGAGCGCCAACGTGACAAGGGACATTATAAAGACATGGTGGCCCAAGGTATCGGATAAGGCGATGCTCAATTTAGGGTATTTCTTGATCGCCCTCTTCCTCTTCCTCCCCTTCTACTGGACACTTGTAAATCCGCCTCCACTGCTTTCAATCTTTATGGGTCTCGCCGCCATGGGTCTCGGCGCTATTTTCTTCTTCGTAACAGCAATATCCTATTACTGGAAAAGGGCAACAAAATGGGGCGCTTTGCTCTGCGTACTGTATGGTACTGGCATGTCCATATACGGCGGGTATGCAGTGCTCTATAAGAAATACGTCGGCATGGGCACCCTTGAGTGGTGGCTCGTTATAGGTTGTGGCGTGCTCTACTTCTTAGTGAGCTTCATTACAAAACCGCCATCAAAGGAACTGCTCGATAAATTGTTCCCGGCGAAACAGTAAAAGATGGTTAATACAAAAAAGAGGGGCTTTTGCCCCTCTTTTTTTATTTTTTCATGCACTTTCCCAAAAAAAGATGGATGGATATAAGAATAACCTGTTCGGGTGAAAAATGGATAATGATACCGTGAAACTTATATACGAAATTTTGTGGCTTGCAGCCGGTGTTTGTATTTTGGGATACTGGGTCAGGCGGTTTATTAAATGGTTTCAAAAAAGGCGTAATTCTACCAGGTAATGCCCTTCTGTTTCAGGTAGTCCTGTGTTTCCTTGTTGCCCAAACGGGCGGCAATTCTGTAGTTTTTGATAGCTTCACTCTGATTGTTTAAACTTTCGTATATACTCCCGAGTCCGGCGTATGCACGCGCAAAGTCAGGATTTAGCTCTGTAACCTTCTGAAAGTCTTTCATGGCTTCCTGATCCCTGTTAATAGAAAACAATACAACGCCTCTGTTGTAGTATGCCTCAATGAACTTCGGATCCTTTTCAACAGCCATATTCAGAAGTTCCAATGCCTCCTGTGGATACCCTGCATCAATAAACTGATATGCTTTTTTAAAATACTCTTTTGCTTCAGGCTCTTTCTGGACACATCCAGTGCATGACGCACTGAAAATAAACAGAAAACAGGATAACAACCAGATAGAAAATCGTTTTTTTCTAAACATCGGACTCCTTAAAAAGTCATTTTCCTTAGCCTACTACAGGTGTCTGAAAAAGTCCAAAGGTTAATGAATCTTTAAGGAACCAATAATGCTATTAAATAGTTTTCCTATTTGCACTTATCTCTGGAGCCGGATTTACACTTCTTCCCATCAATCCAGGTGGCACCGGACAGGTTTGCACCGGTAAAGTTTGTATTGGACAGCTTTGCGCCGGATAAATTTGCACCGGAAAGGTTTGAATCCCAGAAGTTTGTGCCGGTAAGATTTACACCAGAAAGGTTTGCATTGGATAAATTTGTATTGGAGAGGTCAATGTTGGAAAGGTTTGCGTTTGAAAGGTCACAATTGACACATTCAGTAGATGTGTTGAGTTTCTTCAGGTGGGCTTCATTGAATGCATATAATATGCTTGTCATCAGAAATAATTGAATCATAAGAAAAACAAAAACTAATCCAATTCTTTTTTTAGCCATAAATACCTCCTTAATGTATTTATATTCTTACCAAAAAAAACGCCACCCGAATATCATTCAGGTGGCGGCCCGACCATCCTGCAATAACCTCCAGAGATATACAAATATCCCTGAACCCATTCGTTATTCAATTTTATTCGTTAGATATCCATGATTCATATAATTATTATTTTATCTTTTAGAAGTCAAGAATTTTTTTAGGTATCTTTTTATCACTGTTAGCTAAAATTTAAAAGTGCACAGCCTTCAAATCGCTATTTCTCACCTTTTGGACATCAATAAGACTATCATTAGACCAGAACCTAACCTACTTGCGAAATACACAAAGGATAGTATTCATCATTACACTGAGACGATAATACCTACCAATACGATCCCGAGTAAGGTCTTTAGCGGCTTCAAAAAAGCCTGTCACAACCTGTACAAGTTCGATTCCAAAACAGAGAAAGATTTTGCAATTATTCTTGAACAGGACAAGGCGTTCTGAAATGGCTTAGGCCGGCGGCAAAAGCAGTTCAGGATCTACTGGAAGCACAATTCAAGACAGTATCATCCCGATTTTGTGACAGAGACGCAGGATACAATCCACATGATAGAGACCAAGAAGGAAGGCGATATCGAAACACCGGACGTTCAGGAGAAAACCCAGGCTGCCCTTTTATACT
>JAPLKF010000280.1 GCA_026388215.1 Pseudomonadota bacterium
TAATCAGGTTTATGAGAAAGGATGTAGAAGAGTTTCTCCTTTCAAAAAAAGGTTATACCTCTCTTGAGGAGGAGAAATGTTTGAGGTTCAAATCCCTGTCCTGCAAGATTTTGAGGATGAAAGGTTAAGAAATTAAGAGAAATGAAAACTTCCATAATTTTTACTGTCTTATTTCTGTTAATTCTTACCCTCGCTTCAAAGGTAGACCATGCAATATACGAGAATCCTATCACTGACAGATTGATTAAGGCAATAATACAGGTTGAATCGGGTGTTAATCCAAAGGCGATAAGCGAAAAGGGCGCTTATGGGCTTATGCAGATAAGGCATAAGGTATGGGTGAAGGAATTAAAGAAGGCAGGAATTATTACGACAAAACAATGTCTGTTTGACCCTGAGAAAGATGTGAAGGCATGGTCCATAAATCATGGGCATGGGTATACTTCTTTGGTGTCCGGATGTATAACCTAAGCCATAAGCACTCAAACCCTTTAACAAAAAGCAAAGGTCTTTATATCTGCATAGGGACAGTACGCATCGAAACAGGGCAAGAGGTAATCTTCGACAGATACAAAGAGACACAAAGTACCTTTTATGATGGGGCGGGGTGAATGCGTAATTCTTCCTGAAAGACGCAACGTGTTGTCCTTTTCCGTTGACCAATAATACAACTGGTAATTGTGGACAAAATACCCGTAAAAAACGATGGTCGTTTAAACCTGATATTACCGGACAATTACGAATTACTCTGATAATTTTGTCTTTGCTATTGTTTTTTTGATAGGCGAGAGTATAATATTAAAGGAACGGAAAAAATACGATGGTCGTATATTAATTGTTCGCCCATAAGGAAAAATGAAATATAACATAAAATTCAAACCTAGGGCGGTTAAAGACATTGAGGCCTTTCATTCAAGGATTCAGGGTCGTATTCTTGATAAAATTGAAGAGATGAGCGATAATTTACGCGGAGACGTTAAACGCCTTACTGATTCTACGCCCGAGTATCGATTGCGTGTTGGGGACTACAGGGTTCTGTTTGAAATTGAAGGGAGGGCGATCGTTATCTATCGAATACGGCATCGCCGTGAGGCATACCGATAAATGGAGGTTTAATCATGGTTACACTGAACGCGCAGATCATAAAAAAAGAAGGAAGAAAAGAATACGTCATTCTACCCTATGAAGAATTCCTGAAGGTCCAAGAGGAACTCCATAACTACGAAGACCTTCGCTGCCTTAGGGAAGCCAAGGAAGCAGAAAAGGATGCTCCAACCATTGGTATAGATGAGCTCAAGCGCCAAATGGGAGGGCGAACAAGGCGTTCCACCGGATTGCGTACCTTGCCCAAAAAGCGGGCTTCCAGGTGAACTTTGTGTTATACCACATTATAAACCGTAATCAACAATTCTCCAGTGTGTGTCCCGTGCAAGTCTTGTAGATGAAGCACGCAATTGAGAAAAATTGATAGCTGGTCAACTGTAGCGTAACGCAAGATGTCCAGTTATGATTTTTGCGATAGGTTGTAACCCAGATTGAATGAGTAGTCGTTTACCTGTTAGCCCTTGAAAAGAAACGAATTGCGCTGCCCTGTATAGCCTCTTTAGGAGAACAAAATTTATTAATACTGACATCATTCCTGCAAACTACATAAAACTCAATATGAAAACCCTTTAGAACCTCAAGAATCTTGT
>JAPLKF010000281.1 GCA_026388215.1 Pseudomonadota bacterium
TTATATTGTCAGGGAGCTTATTAAAAAAGGATACGTCAAAACTCAGCGGTTTAAAAATTCAAAGAATAAAGTTGCGTACATTTATGTCCTGACCCCGGACGGAATTAACGCGAGGATTAAACAGACACAAATTTTTTTACAAAAGAAGATTGAGGAATATGAGAAACTGAGATGCGAAATTGACGAATTGAAGAGAGAGCATGTGTAGGGAATTAGAAAAAACAAAATAATACAAAGGTGTTAATATGTCAAAGCGTGCATTGATAACGGGTATTACTGGTCAAGATGGATCATATCTGGCTGAGTTTTTAATCTCAAAAGGTTATGAGGTCCATGGTTTGATAAGGAGGGCGAGCACGTTTAATACTGGAAGGATAGATCATATATATGCAGACCCTCATACCACTGGTGTAAAATTACACCTGTATTATGGTGATCTGTCAGATTCAGGCCAGCTTGCAAACCTAATCTTTAACATAAAACCTGATGAAATTTATCACCTTGGTGCCCAGAGCCATGTGAGGGTAAGCTTTGATATACCTGAATATACAGGTGATATTACAGCCCTTGGGGCAATAAGGGTGCTTGAAGCAGTAAGGAGAAGCGGAATAAAAACAAAGTACTATCAAGCCTCCTCTTCTGAGATGTTTGGTGGTGCCCCTCCCCCGCAAAATGAAAGGACGCCTTTTTATCCAAAAAGCCCTTATGCGGGGGCCAAAGCTTATGCTTTCTGGATGGCAGTGAATTATAGAGAAGGATATGATTTATTTGCATGTAACGGCATACTTTTCAACCATGAGTCACCAAGAAGAGGCGAGACATTTGTTACCAGGAAAATAACCCGAGCCATTGCAAACATTCTGAAAGGCAACCAGAAGAAGCTTTATCTCGGTAATATCAATACAAAACGGGATTGGGGTTTTGCACCAGAATACGTTGAGGCGATGTGGCTTATGCTCCAGCAAGATAAACCTGACGACTATGTTATTGGAACTGGTGAAAGCTATTCTGTCCGGGAATTTTTAGAAAAGGCTTTTGTCTATGCCGGTATTGAACTCGAATGGATCGGTAGCGGTGTTAACGAAAAAGGCATTGTTAAATCCTTTGACTCTAAATCAACTCAGCACTCAACACTTAGCACTCCGCACTCAATTAAAGCAGGCACGGTTTTAATTGAGATTGATCCTCACTACTTTCGTCCTACAGAAGTTGATTACCTCCAGGCAGACATCACAAAAGCGAGGCAAAAATTGGGCTGGGAGCCACGGACTACCTTTGAAGAACTTGTAAAAATTATGGTTGATTATGACCTTCAGATGGTGGGCATAGCACCACCAGGGGAAGGTATACGAATTTGCAGTGAAAAATGCTTCAATTACACCACCCACACCTTTGCAACTAATGAACATATTCGAGAACGATAATGGAGAATGATGCTGTTCTATGTTCAACGTTCAAGGTTCAACGTTAGATGAAGATTGAAAAATTCGAAGATATTGAAGCATGGAAAGAAGCAAGGTGTGTTGTTCATAGTGTTTATAGCGTTTGTAGTGTTAACGAGTTTAAAAGAGATTATAGCTTGGTTGATCAAATAAAGAGAGCAGCGATATCAATTATGGCAAATATTGCCGAAGGATTCGCACGAAAAGGCAACAAGGAATTTATTCAGTTTCTCTTTATTGCAAAGTCTTCAGCGGCTGAATTACAATCCCATTTATATGTTGCATTAGACCAAAATTATATCAATAAAGACACTTTTAACGAGCTTTACCAAAACGCAGATAAAATCCAGCGTCAATTATCAAATTTTATAAAATATTTACAATCAACCCTTAAACGAAGTTAACCCAATGAACGCTACAAACTCAAAAAACTCAACAAATCACTAAACATAGAACGTTGAACAACAAGCGAATTACACTCACTGGAGGAAAGGGGTTTTTAGGGCAACACCTCATCCGCAAACTCCAGGACCGTGGCTACCAACACATCCAGATAGCCGACCTGCCTGAATACAACCTCATAGACATCAATGACATCCGAAGACTGTACGAAGAGCAAAAACCTGACATCGTAATACATCTTGCTGCCAAGGTCGGTGGCATAGGTTTTAATCAAGAAAACCCCGCTTCTCTCTTTTATGAAAATGCAATAATGGGAATTCAATTGATGCACGAGGCTTATCTCAGAGGAATTGAAAAATTTGTAGCCCTCGGGACCATCTGTGCCTACCCTAAATTTACTTTGATTCCTTTCAAGGAAGAAAACCTCTGGAACGGCTATCCCGAAGAAACAAACGCCCCCTATGGTCTTGCAAAGAAAATGATGCTCGTCCAGTCTCAGGCATACCGCCAACAATACGGGTTTAATTCTATTTTTCTTCTCCCCGTCAATTTATATGGCCCTGGTGATAATTTCTCTTTTAAATCCTCTCATGTCATCCCTGCCCTTATCCGCAAATTCCACCTCGCCAACCTCCTCTCCCGCAACGACTTCGACTC
>JAPLKF010000282.1 GCA_026388215.1 Pseudomonadota bacterium
ATTTTTACCGTGATATAAGGAGGTGTTCGAGATGAAGGTAAAGAAAGTTGAAGTTGGTATAAAGAGTATTGAGGCCTCCCTTAAGGAAGCCAAAGAAACCATGAAGCTCATTGAACAGGGCGGGAAGGTGAAAAGGAAAGCGGGGGTCTATTTTACGAGCTTTGAGGCGTTCCGGAAGGCGCTAACACCAAAGAGGCTTGAGCTTCTTCACACCATCAAAACAAGGCACCCTAAATCAATTAAAGAGCTTGCGGAAATAACCAAGCGGGATATGAAAAATATCTCTGAAGATGTGAAGTACCTTGAGCAGATCGGCTTTATTGAGAAACAGGGAAAGGACAGAGAAATAAGACCATTCATTAACTATGACAAACTTGCTCTTGAAATAGCGATATGAAAAGATCATAAGGGGATAGGGTAGCTCCCGACACGGTACATTCTCCGGTACCTTCCCCTGATAAATAGAAGAAACCACATGAGGAGATGTGGGAATGAAAATGGAAAAAGGTTGTATCGAAGAATATAAAGCAACAAAAGAACTCTGTCAGCTAATTCCTGTTGAAAATATAGCATACTATTGTTGGATATATCATGGAATCAAAGAAATGGAACTTTATAGCCGGGAAGATGATGGTCCTCAATACAAGTTGTCACGCATAACCAAAGAGTTGCAAAAACTAAAAAGACAAGAATGGGTAAACGACAATAACTTCAAAGACATACTTTTAAAACTCTTCTCTTCAATGAGTATTGATAAGCTGCTTAAACTCTCTTTTTCTGAAATGCTAAAAAAAGGAAGACCAGTCCCGCATAATAAAAAAAGAAGAAGCAGAAAAAAGGATTGGGCTTTAAATTTTCTGGTATATGCTCTTATTTTTGATTTGAAATCCTATACTAAAAAACCCCACTATGATTTAGTTTTTAATTTTCTTAAGAATTTGGGAATAATACCAGATGATCAGGATAGAGTTACATCGGATCACCTGAGAAAGAGGTTTCAAAGATTAAAGATCAATGATATTTTTTTAATATTAGATGCGAACTCAGTTTTAAACAACAAAACCCCAGTTTCTCCACCTGGCATAGATGGTTTTTACGCTGGTTTTTTATACGAATATCTACAGAAGGGGAAGCTTCAAATCAATAAAAGGCTTCAAGAAGAATCTTTTAATAGTAGCCGATTGTAATCGTTCGAAGTAGTCAGCAATTTATTACCCAAGGGCAACATCTCTCTTTTAAACTCTATTAAAAAATGGAAAAGGAATGAACATAAAACCTGAAAAAAATCTTTTTCCATGTCCTCACTATTTCCACTTTTTATGTTTATTCTCTTATTAGATTTTAAAGATAATGAAATAGGAAAGGAGAATGGCATGGAGCAGAGAGAGTTTGTTACCAGTGATCTTTATCTTACATCATTCATAAAAATTGTTTTTCCTCAAATATCACTCAATCTCACAGTAAAAAATGGGCGGACCCTGTTTGTATTCACTGTCTGTGACGATCTTTGCCGAGCTATGAGTTCTTTCAACAATGGCTTGGAGATAAATGCTCTTGAATACTCTGAAATGATAAAAAAACTCAGAGGCGAGATAATGGCCAGGAGAACACAGAAAACTGTTGGAGGAGGTGGATAAGCGGCGGTGGGTAAATGGCAAGGCGAAAGAAAAAGGATTCATTCCCTCCGTTCGTACCCATGTTTATAGAAGTTCTGGACTCATTAGCATATAGGGACTTGCATTACTCCAGCCAAGCTGCTTTGGTAGATTTCTTCCGGAAAGTCCGGATGAATCCTAAAAATCCGCTGCGTTATAAGATTGAGTTTATCTTCCCCTTTAAGGAGGCTGAGAAGCTTGGTTATCATAAGAATACTTTTCCAAATGTGATAAGAGAGTTAGTCCAGAAGGGGTTTCTTGACCCCGTGAAAAAGGGGTATAGGAAAAATTTCGTAGGTGGGGGCCTTAGCCGATTTCGGCTTGCCGAACGATGGCGGAGTTACGGTACAGATAATTTTGTAAAGGTGGAGTGGAATAGCTTTATAAACCCTAATCAATGAAGGGGGCTTTTGTATGCTGAAAAAATTCATTGTTAACCCCAGAAAACAGGGCGGTAACCACCCTGAAAAACAGGGCGGAAAGGGGCTTCTTAGAAAGCTTACCGCCCTGTTTTCTGGGGTTGTAGGGATAAAATTGTGTATTTCTCCGCCCTGTTTTTTAGGACGTATCTATATATATACCAAGGGTGTAGGTTTTAAAGTCGGTTACTTTTATCAGAGGGTTTTAATCAATCGCCCGAGACTGGAATATAAAAAGGGGGTGAGGAGATGTTGGTAGGAGAGACAGAAAAGAACGCAAGAGAAAGGATCCGTATTTCAATTGAAGAATATAGAGGCCACAAATTCATCGACTGCAGAACGTATTTCAAAGATACAGCCGGTGAAATGAAACCATCCCGAAAAGGGATAGCTCTTAATGAGGACGTCATCGATGAAGTGCTTGAGCTCCTCAACAAGGCAAGAGAAAAGCTCCTTGAGGAATAAAAAATGGAACAGAGCGGGAAAGCAGTGGAACAGAATAGAAAAAAAATGGAAGTGAGCGGGTCCTTCCCAACGATAGAGTGCTACACGGATGCTGAAGACCCCGAAGAATCACTACATATTAAAAAAAAACTGGATGGAAATATGGAAAAAGCTGAATTATTAGAGCATGATGCAGACTTTTTGGATAGTAAAAATAACCTAAAAGGAGGTTTAATCATGAAAGAAAAAGAAGATAATAAATTAAAAAAGTTGGAAGGTAATTTTAAGCAGGCTCGTATGGAGCTCGAGGTTGCCACAAAAAAGTTTGAGGAGATGAAGGCAAAATCAGTTGGACTCGATAAGGACATGGCAATATTGAGGGAATCTAAAATTGAACAGATCGAGGAAGAAAAGGGAGAGTTGTTAGAAAAATTTGTATCAGGGGAGATAGAAGAAAAGGTTTTCCAACAATGCCAGCAGGAACAGAGAAAAAAACAAGGAAGGCTTAAAGAGTTAAAGCAGCTACAAGAGGCGACAAACCGGGTTATTGGAAAACTTAAAAACAGTTTGTATGGATTACAGGAAAAGGAACGAGAGGCGCAAGTAGAGTTGCTGGCTTATGTCTTAGAAAATATAAAGGAAAAAATAAAAGAGACAGCTGGCGATTTGGTAAATCAAGCGACAGCTATCCAATTTTTGAAGAGGGATAGTATTATAACGATAAGATGGGATAAGGCGCATTACGGAGTTTTTTTAACGAGTATTTTCCCCATGCCATCGCTTGAAGAACACGCAAAGATGAAGAAGCAGATTGAGGGAGAAATTTTGAATGAAAGTATATAAGTGCTTTTGCCTGGTACTTTCTCAGGGGCGGGGTGCAGCGCCCGCCCCACATTAGCTTCAAAAAATAAGGAGGCTTAAAATGTTAAGCAAAATATTGAATGAAATTCTTATTGGGTTTGGGAGTTTAAACAAAAGATCTCTGACCTGGGAGGCTGTGACTCAGTATGTCGATCTTTTCAATCAAGCGAGGGGGTATTTTAAAAATGGAGAAGCCTATAATACCTTTCTGGATAATACTCTATCTGGCGGTAAAGCTTATGCAGAACAGATTGTAAGGATAAATGAAAGTAGAGATACACTTGAGAAAACCGGTGTAACCCCACAACAAGCTGTAGATTGCCTGGCTACAGGACTCCCCGGGACCAGACAAAAACCAGGAGAGCAAACTTCCATCCCGACTGTGAAAACAAAAGAAGGTCCGACATATTTCGAAGTGGAAATAACGCCCCAATATCTTGGGCGAAAAATAAAAGCATTAGCAGAGAAACCCCTCACCCTTAAGGCTTTTGATGAGCAAATTGAATTAATTAGCGAGACAGAAAAGCTTTTAGGAAGTGGGAAAGCTCTAACAGACTTTTTTAATGAGCTCTTCCCCTCATTGGGAAGTAAATACGCAGACGCATTAAAATACATGAAGCAGAAAGGATCTAAGGACATAGAACTTCTCAGAAAGAAAGCAGGTGATGAAGCGGGAGAGATAGATAAACTTGAGAGATATTTTTCCGCTTATATGAGAGTATTTGGATTTGGATCCAGACAAAAGAGAGCTTGAGATATAAGACATTGAGGAGCTGGTGAGAGTAAAACTTTATTCTAACAAAGAGGCCATAGGCGCAGTTCGTTTTGTTGATAATTTCTACAGTAATGAAGGACCGTTCGAGCAGATGGGAATCGGAAAAACACAAGGATGGGATATACTATCTTTGTATGAAGACCTCCATCGTCACAAGAGCAATCGCAAGGCAGGATCCGGAGCTCTCTTTTTTTGCACAAAAATATCTCGCGATTGTCATCCCGGAAGAGGCAGCAAAAGTTTGGTGTAAGAGATATAACCCGGTTCTATTGCAGGAGCTGTTCGGTAATGATAAAAAATTACCGCGGCTATAAATGCAAAAAATCTTGGAGGTGAAACCATGAAATTTGATATAAAACTTGAAGGCGTAAATGAGGCGTTGAAAATGTTCAGTGCTGATGCCGTGAGACGAGCTGTAAAAACAACCCTTAACGAGGCTGGAGACAAGGCAAAAAGTGAAGCTATAAAACAGATAACAGAAGACTACAATGTCCCGCCGAGTGCTGTTCGGGAATTTCTAAAAGTTAAAAAGGCTTCCTATGGTGAGACCTGTGAGTACACAATCACGGCCAGGGGTAAGGGTATTCCGTTGATAAAATTTGGTGCCCGCCAGGTGGGGGTAAAAATCAAACAAGCTATCGGCCGTTATACAAGGCGAGCGAAGCATTTCGGCAACTTCCAGCGCGGCGGTCCGGTAACTGTATTGGTAAAAAAAGCGGGCGGGCGAAAAGTAGTACATTGGGAACCGAAACCATTTATCGCTGTGGGCCCGAAAGTAGGACCGCAAGTATTTGCCAGACAGGGGAGAGAACGCAGAAAATTGTGCCGCCTCCTCGGTCCCGGGCTGGCCTTGCTGTTTGGTAGCAAAAAGGTATTAGAACACGCAAAAAGGGCAGCACTGGATACCTGGGCTAAACGCTTTGCGCATAACCTGGACTATTTCAGCAAGAAGTGATGGATGATGGTATTACTCCAAATGGGTTATTGTTGAGGCATAGATACTATGTCATGGCGAAAAAATGCACCACAAACAATCATGGAGCCTGATAACCATGAAAATAGAGTTTGAAGAACAGGATATTCAGTTTATAGCGGTCCGGGTTGTTGAATTGATAAGACCTCTATTGACAGCCAACCCGGCGCGGCAAAGTGAGGATATAATATTTGACGTGCCTGGACTATGTGAATATCTGAAAGTTTCAAAAAAATGGATCCATGAACGAACCCACTTGAAACAAATCCCGCATTTTAAAGGCAGCAACAAGATGCTAAGGTTCAGGAAACGAGACGTTGACAAGTGGCTTGAGTCTCTCAAAACCCCAGCTATCAATGATTTCACAGGAAGATTAAAGGCGATAAAATAACAACCGGCCTGCTCATTGCTTATGATACGCCTCCATAAAAATAATCTTATGTTTTGTATACCTTACAAAACACTGTATAGTGAATTGTATACTATATTTTTTTCCTTGACAAAGTAGACATTGTTCACTATAACTAATATTGACATGGATAAGTGGGCACCAGAAAAAATTAAAGACCTTAGAAAAGAGATGGATCTTACTCAAAAAGATTTTGGGGATCGTATCGGTGTTACACGAGAATATGTCAATAAGCTTGAAAAGGGGGTGAGAAGGCCAGGCAAAACGATGTGCATCTTGTTAGATTGCATAGAACAGAAGGGAAGAAAAAAGAGAAAGGAGAGTGTTAAACATGGCAAAAGGGATTTATAAAAGAGGCAATATCTTTTGGATCCGTTACGCAGGGCTTAATGGTAAGACCCTCTATGAATCTTCTGCCTCATCAAAATTCAGGGACGCTGAAACCCTTTTAATCAAGAGAAAACAGACCATTAAGGAAGGGAAGCAACCAGAAGTTAAAAAACGTATCCCAAATGTGACATTCAAAGAGCTTGCAAAAGCATACCTTGATTGGGCGAAACGACAGCGAGGATTCAGGAGTAAAAAAGGTTTTGTTTTGCAGTTTGTCGATATTTACGGAAGCATACCTCTAAGATATTTCAATGGTATGGTTATCGAAAAATTTCAATCAGACAGAATAGGGAAGGGTAATAAACCGGCTACCGTGAATAGGCTCGTGGCCACAATCAAACATATGTTTTCAAAAGCCGTTGAGTGGGAGATGGTTGAAGAAGAAATACAGAAGAAGATCCGGCGGGTTAAATTACTCGAGGCCAATAACAGGCGTCTAAGGTATTTGTCGAAAGAAGAATGTCAGAATCTCATAAAGGTTTGTGAATCCTACTTGAGACCGATTATTATTTTTGCTCTCAATAGCGGATGCCGCAAAAATGAAATCCTGTCTTTAAAGTGGGAAAACGTAGACCTGCAACATGGCTTTATTCTTCTGGACCAGACAAAGAACGGTGAGAGAAGGGAGCTACCAATCAACGAGACCTTACGGGTTACTTTAGAATCATTACCCAGGAGATTAGACGGCGGGTATGTGTTCTATGATCCTAAGACCGATGAACGGTATAAGGACGTTAAGCGCTCATTTGCTACAGCATTAAGAAAAGCAGGGATAAAAGATTTTCATTTTCACGATCTCAGGCATACATTTGCAAGTCACCTTGTAATGGCGGGGGTAGATATTATGACAGTGAAAGAGCTGTTGGGCCATAAAACCCTTGCAATGACTTTACGGTATAGCCACCTTTCGCCTAAACACCTTGTGAAAGCCTTGTCTATCCTCGATGATGCCCTCAACGACAATATCAACTATACAAAAACTATACAATTTGGAAGGGGTACCCCTTGAAAAACCAAAGCCGACGCGGGGATTCGAACCCCGGACCTGCTCATTACGAGTGAGCTGCTCTACCACTGAGCTACGTCGGCATTGAAGAAAGTGTAACATAAAAGAGAGTTTGTTGTAAAACAAGAACAGCATGAGATAAATGTAAGGGATGGTATTACGTTGCGGAGGATTTCTTCTTTTCTTTTTCCAGTTTTCTCTTTTCCTCGTCTCTTATTTCCCTTCTCAACAACTTCCCAACCTTGGATTTTGGTAGCATATCTCTGAACTCAATATACTGGGGGACCTTGTATGGAGCAAGCCTGTCTCTACACCACCTTATAAGTTCAGTACTTCCCACACCTTTCGCATCTTCTTTCAAGACCACGATGGCTTTTATCCTTTCACCCACCTTCGGATCGGGGATACCTACCACGCATGCCCCTATAACGGTGGGATGATCCTGAAGGGCGGCTTCAACCTCTGAGGCAGAAACCCTGTAGGCTTTATGTTTAATTATATCAGCGGTTCTCTCAACAAATTCCAGTTCCCCCTCTTCATTCATCTTCACAAAATCGCCCATCCTGTAGTAGATTTCACCGTTTAAATCAACATAGGAATAGCTCGTTTCCTCGGGTTTATTGAGATAATGTTTTATTGTATAGGGAGATGTAACGAGGAGCTCTCCAAGCTCGCCAGGTGGAAGTATCTCTAAAGAATCCCTATCAGCAACAATGGACTTTCTTGTTTTTAAGGGTTTCCCGATCGTTGTCGGGGATGGGTCTTTATGAAGAGGGCTATACGTGACATGCCCTATTTCGGTTGATCCATATACCTGATAAAGGGGTACACCATATTTTTCCTTCCAGCTTTTGAATACTTCCACAGGAAGGGTATCTCCACCACAATAACAGTATCTCAGGGAACTAAGATTATACTGATCAAGCCTATCATTCTCAAGTATCATCCGGTAAAGGGCAGGAACACCGAGCATCCAGCGGGCACGATAACGCTCAACGGCTGAAAGTACAGCGTCTACTTCAGGAATGGGCATCAATACAACTGTATTGCCGTAATTAAATCCGAAAGCTATAGCGAACCCTTTAGCCATAATATGGAAAAGAGGGTTCACCATTAATACAGTATCCTTACCCTCTTCAGTATAGCCCCCAATCACATCTTCCATGATGTCATGAATATAGGATACTTCTCCTGTATGGTTTCCGGGGACCCCTTTCGGAAAACCAGTAGTACCACCTGTATACATGATATAGGAAAGATCATTAAACGGATCAATTTCTACCTTAGGTGGTCTTGGCCAGCTTTCTTTTAAAATCTTTCTAAAAGAATGCACCTTGTTGTTTTTTTCAATTTTACCCTTAGGAATTTTATCAAACATATAACCAAGGGCTCTTTTCCAGACAGGGACAAGGTCTGCAAGACTTGTAACGATAACATTTTCCAGATTTGTTTTCTCCATAATTTCTTTTACATAGACAAAGTTTGTATCAAGGCATATGACCGTCTTAACCCCAGCATCATGGATCATGTACTCTATCTCAAATGATGTGTATATAGGTGAAACAGGGACTATTACAGCCCCAATTTTGTTTATGGCAAAGTTTGCAATCATCCACTGGGGGCAGTTTGGTATGTAAATCATAACCCTGTCCTGGCGTTTTACGCCCAGATTGGCAAGACCTGTAGCAAATTTGTCGATAAGCCTGCTAAACCCCCCATAGGTAAATCGCTCCCCGAGATAGACGAGGGCAGTATTGCTCGAATATTTCTCTGCCATCTCTTCAAAACGGGTAAATGTGTATTCGTCTTTGAACGATTCCATTCGTTAACCTCTCATACTCCAAAGTAGGCAGATTTTACATCCGGATTGTCCATAAGCTCTTCCTTTGTTCCAGAAAGCATACTTGAGCCATTTTCAAGAATGTATCCATAATCTATGATCGGCATTACAGGCCGTGCATATTGTTCCGTAATGATTATACTTATCCCCTTTGCATCCCGAATTTTGCTTGTCCCTTCAATGACAATATCCTGATACGCAGGGCTTAGGCCAAGAAGTGGTTCATCAAGGAGCAACACTTGCGGATTTGCCATCAATGCCCTTCCAATAGCGAGCATCTGTTGTTCGCCACCGCTTAAAAAACCTCCCTGTCTTTTTAAGTGGTCCTTTAACCGGGGAAAAAGGTTTAATACATAATCTATATTTTCTTTTGTTTCCCTTCTTTTAGAGAGATATGCACCAATCTTTAAGTTTTCCATGACAGAGCTTTCAGGAAATATCCTCCGCCTTTCAGGGCATAAGATAACTCCCATCTTTGCCCTCTCATGGGGTTTAATCGTTGTAACATCCTTTCCATTAAAAAAGATCCGGCCGTATAAAGAGATTCTCTCTCCTCCTCTCATTTCCTCCTTTTTTTTAATATCGAGGATTATCCCTGAAAGGGCATACATTAACGTGCTCTTACCAGCGCTATTAGAACCGAATACCCCGACAATCTTCCCTTTTTCGCATTCGATACTCACGTTATTAAGTGCAAGCATGTTTTCATAAAAAACCATCAGTTCCCGTGCTTCAAACATGAACCTTACATCCTTTCATCATTACAATATGCATTCTTCATTTCTTCATTCTACATGCTACATTATTCATTTCCATCATACCGCTTCTTTTCCGAGATATGCTTCCTTTACCCTCTTATCTTCTATGACAGCGCTTGATAAACCCTCAGCAATCTTCTCCCCGAAGTTCAATGCCATCACCCTGTCTGCTACCCTGAAGAGTTCCCGTAGCCTGTGCTCCACCATGATGAGCGTAATCCCCTCCATCTTCATCTTTTCAATCAACGGCGTCATCCCGGCAATCTCGCTCATACTTAAGCCCGAAAAAACCTCATCACAGAAGATGATCTCAGGTCTCATGGCAATACAGCGTGCAAGCTCAAGTCTCTTTTGATAGCCTGTCGGAAGGGTGGAAGCAAGCTTATAAGGAACACGGGAATCCCTTTCAAAACCGATTTCTTCAAGGATGTCTACTGCTACAGTATCCCTGTCCCCATGTTTTCCGCCTCCCCGCCAGCCGCCTGTTTTTTTTGCCCTCGGTGACCACAGCGGTATAATCAGGTTTTTAAAGGCTGGGAGGGTATAGTAGGGTCTCATAATCTGGAATGTCCTGGTAATACCGATGTGTGCTATCTTATGGGCAGGCCATCCTGTTATTTCTTTTCCCTTAAAATACACACGACCAGCCCCTGGCTTTATAAATCCTGTTATACAGTTGATCAGGGTGGTTTTGCCTGAGCCATTCGGACCTATGATACCGTAGATTTCACCTTGTTGTATTTCAAAGCTCACATCCACAAGAGCTTTAAGCCCACCAAAAGATTTGCTGATCCCTTTTGCTGAAAGAAATGGCGCATCGCTCATACTTTTACCCATCTTTCAAATTGGTGATACTTTCTCTGCAAGTAAACCATTAATCCCTCACTTTTGAAGACTATGAATCCTGTCAACGCTGCACAATAAATAACTATTCTAAACGATCCAAAGGCCCGTAAAATCTCAGATAAAGGGACAAGTATAAAAGTTCCTATAACCGCCCCGACTAAAGTGCCCCCACCTCCTATAACCACTGAGGCAATGGGTATGATAGAAAAGTCGAGGGCAAAAAGAGAAATGCCTGCCCACATATAGAGGTGTGCTATATAGGCACCACCAAAACATCCTACAAAGGAAGCAATAAACACGGCAAGGGCTTTCATATGGGTGATATTTATTCCGGAAGCCCTTACAGATTGGTCATTATCCTTTACACCCCTCAAGACGAGGCCTATGTCCTGATTGACAAACCTCCTCATCCCGAAGAGGATAATCAGCGTCATAATGATGATCACGTAATGTTCTACATATTCGTTTGGTAAACTATCCAAACCTGTGATTCCATTCGTCCCCCCAAGGATATTAAGGGCCTCTACGACACGGGTGAAAAAGAGAGGATACATTAAAGTAACGATTGCAAAATAGACACCGCGCAGTGGTAAGCAGGGTAGCAGCAAGGCTGTACAAAATATTGCACCCCCCATTGCCGCAAAAGGAATGGAGAGATATACTGGCAAACCAAGGTAGACATTAAATATCGCTGAAAGGTAACCACCAACACCAACAAAAAATGCCCCTCCAAGACATACAAGTCCCACATAATTGGCAAGAAAGTCAAAGGACAGGGCAAGCAGCGCGTAGACACACATGATGTTAATAACCCTTTTCCAATATGGGGCAAGTTCGAGGAGTAGTGGCAACAAAAGAATCCCCACGATCAGCAGTAGCCGTGGGCCCAAAAGGTAGAGTATTTCTCTGTATGAAGAGATTGCATAGAGCCCTTCTGTTCTTACTTTTATTCCCCTGTCGATCCTCTCTTTCCTCATCATTTCGTGGTTCATGGCTTTATACCCTCTCCTCGAGTTCTTTCTGTTTTCCAAATATCCCTGAAGGCTTAATCAGGAGGGTAATGATTATGGCAAGAAGGGCAACTACCATAGTGTAATGGGAAGAAAGGAATTTTTCCGTGAGGATCTGGGCAAAACCTATGATAAAAGAGGCAACAATAGTTCCACCCCAGCTTCCCAGTCCTCCTATTACACAGACTGCAATCGCAAAGATAAGGACATTATATCCTGCCTCTACAATTATGTTTCCGAGAGGCAAAAGGAGTATCGCAGCAAAACCAGCAAGCCCTGAACCTATTGCAAGGGAAACTATGGCGGTCATATCGGAGTCTATACCAAGCATCATGGCTGCCCTTTCATCCTGGGCAATTCCCCTTAATGCAAGTCCAACCCTGTTAAAATGGGTAAACAGATAAAGGAGCAGAAAGGTAAGTATACCTGCACCCACAATGATGATGCGCTGGTAATCAATATTTATTCCTAATATGTCCATTGAGCCGGCAACAAATGTGGGGAGGGTAAAGGTCATACCCCTTAATCCTCCCCAGCGTAGCCCCTCTAAAACAGCAAGCCCTATTGCATACGTAGCAATTATCTCAGAGATTTCCATACCCCTGATCCTTATTAAAATGAAACGGTAGATCAGGGCACCGATGATGCTTGTCATGCCAATAGCAAGGATAATAGCTAATGGATAAGGAAATGCCACAAATTTATTCATAAACAACCAGGTTATATAACCAGCTGTGATATAGAGGGCACCATGGGCAAAATTTGGTATCCTGCTTATGCTGTAAACAAGGGTAAAACCCAGAGACATAAGGGACAGGATAATGCTATTGGTAATTCCATATACAAGTATTTCCACGTCAGCCTCTTATTATCAGTTCTACTTCATCCACGGTGGTAATAAAACCTTCCCTTCAGCAAGCTTTGGAGGGAAGATCTGAACCCTTTTACCAGCTTGCCATTGTATGATACCGGTTACCGCTCCTTCTTTTGGATCGAAAGAAGGTATTATCTGATGCGATTTTTTGTCAAAACGCATCCTTCCGTATACCCCCATAATATCACTATCCTCTAATCCCTTTATTACCTTATCCGAGTCGAGACTGTTTGCTTTTTCTATTGCGTCCTTAAGCTGATACACCGCCATGTAACTCGATGATGTTCCATAACCTTCAGGCTCCAAACCCCATTTCTTCTTATAGGCTTCCACAAATTTCATAGTCCAGGGTGTAATCTTTGCCGGGGCATTACCGCCATTGACAAGATTTACAATAAGGTATTCGCCTCTGCCGCCTGAAGCCTTCCAGAACCCTGGCTGCTCAGCAGCATTTACAAAACCGATAGGGAGGCACTTCAACTGCATATCGCTCCACTGTTTCAGCAGCACTGCACTTTCCGGCATATCCATCCACAGGAAGAGTATCTGGGCGCCTTTCTTTCCAGCATCTATAAGCCCTACGGAATAATCAACGGTTCCTGTAGGGTATATCTTCATATCGATGACAGTCCATCCCTTGGAGGTAAGCGCTTTTTTCATGGCTTCCCCGCCTCCTCTTGCATGTGCCACGTCCTGAACCATGATATACGCTTTATTAAAATTGTGCCCCTTTTTAAGGTCTTCAATCATTGTGATAAATTCGTTCATCATTACGCCCACATGGCTTGTATTCCTGAAGCAGTATTTATATTTCCCGTAATTCTCTTCTATTCTTTTAGAGTAGGCAGGCGTGAGTGAAGTGTTGTGTGTATTTTTGAAATATAGATGATGAATATCTCAAATCTTCTAATTTGGATTTGTTTCCATAAATCTTTAATTGGTAAGTTCTAGTGCACTTCATTTAAGCCTAATATCTACGATGTTTTTAAAATTAAATAATACATATATTTTTGTGGTTATAGGCTATACAGGGTACGCCCACTCTGTAAATGTTTTTTTATTGCTTTCTTAAGACGCTGTGTATAAGATTTTTTAGGAATATTCTTATCCAATAGAAGAAAAGAATGCTTCCTTTATTATTTTAAATTTCAAACAAGCCTTTTTGGGGGAGCCATTACTTAAATAAGTGCCCTCGCTCAAAACGGACTCTATTCGGTCTAATGATAATACAGGTATGC
>JAPLKF010000283.1 GCA_026388215.1 Pseudomonadota bacterium
TTTAAAGTCTCCATAGCCAACGCCTCCTTTCTACCGCTGTTTCCTTACAATCTTTATCTTTAATATAGCACTCAAGCACATTTTTGCCAATAATTTTTTTGAATTGGCAGTAACCCGCATTTCCAAGGGGCGCAATTATCATCTGACCTTTCTTTGTCAGTGCCTGACCCCTCTATCCATTTTAGACTTTGCCACAAAAACAAATGCAAGATCATCTTCGCGATATGCACATGTAAATGCACCACAGCATACTGATTGTGCCTGATCGAGTTTCTTTCGGGTTGTCTCGCTATGTATATGTTTATTATTCGGTAGGTGCTGATAGACCATTATGAGCGACTCAGGATGAAGGCTTATGAAGATGTCGTTCAGTTCATCATTCAGAATGTATTTCTCCGGCCCCATTCTCTTACGATAAGATGCTGTCCCTGTTTGTAGCCCCGTATCTGCAATTAGGGTCAGGTCTTGAAATATCAGTTTTTGCCATCATCCCTACTACCAAACTATCATTCATTCTTCTTCTATTTCAACTGGTTGTCAAGGGAAAAAATCAATAAGGTTATCCCTTATACGCCCTGTCGTGAGGGCCTAATTCGATGAATTTAATGGTCTCGTCAATACATTGCGGACAATCATTACAGAGGACAGTACTGTCGTCACCTTTTTTTCTGCATATTTTGCAGTAAAGAAAGATAATTGAAGATTTTAATTCGATGTTTTCCAACCGAAAGTGTCCCGGGGGCCAGGGATTCGTCCCGCCATAGCGGGATGACCCCTTGAATCCATGAACCCTCAAATCATTGGCTTCAGCCGATGGTAGTTGATTTTCTCGTTGAATACATAAGAGTATAAGTGGTATAAAAGATACGTTCAGCAGAATCAGAGATGGAAAAAGATATAAAGTCAATAATAGATAAATTAAAGAAGATGCATGGAAAACCGAGGGTTGAACTTACCTTTACGAATCCACTGGAACTTACTATCAGCACGGTGTTATCAGCACAGTGTACGGATGAAAGGGTAAATAAGGTTACAGAATGTCTTTTCAAAAAGTATAGAACATTAAAGGATTATTTAGATGCCCCCCTTGATGTGCTTGAGGAGGATATAAAATCCACGGGTTTTTATAAGAATAAGGCAAAAAGCATAAAGACTATTGCCCGCGAAATAGTGGAGAGGTTTAGAGGCCGCATCCCTGAGGATGTGGACACCTTTGCCACAATAAAAGGTATCGGAAGAAAATCGGCAAATATGATAGTGGGACTGGCGTATGGAAAACCTGTAATTATCGTTGATACCCACGTGGTGAGGTTATCAAACAGGATTGGTTTTTCCACGAAGGAAGACCCTGATAAGATAGAGGAAGACCTGAAGAGAAAGGTAGCGGAATCTTTGTGGACGGCATTTTCTCTTCTTTTGATACTTCACGGGAGATATGTATGTAAGGCAAGAAAACCCGAATGTGAGCGGTGTCTCCTTAGAGAGGATTGCGATTATAACAATCTGTAATTTTAGATTTTGGATTGCAGATTTTGGATTTAAAGGCCTGATAACTGAAACCATGTATAATATGCAAAGGAGAGAAAATGTCGTTTGAAAAGGAAATATTAACGGATGAGGAACTTAAAAAGCTGAAAGAATTATCGCGCTTAGCAAAGGGCGATATTATCAAGATGACAACGCTCGCAGGCTCGGGGCATCCTGGCGGATCCATCTCTTCCCTTGATATATACCTTGTTGTTTTTTCCTATGCGAATTTAAAAAATGAACCGGGGGACAGGATTATAGTGAGCCATGGCCACACTTCCCCGGGGACATACGCTGCCCTCGCAAGGCTCGGGTATCTTCCCATTGATGAGGTTATTGCCTTTTTCAGGAAGGCAAAAAGCCCATTTGAGGGACATGTGGTCAAAGGTGTACCTTTCATGGGATGGTCTACGGGTAACCTTGGACAGGGATTGTCTGCAGGCTGTGGTTTTGCTATTGCTTCAAAAATCCGTAAAGAAGCATCCCACGTGTATGTGCTTATGGGCGATGGAGAGCAGCAAAAGGGACAGATAACCGAGGCGAGGAGGTTTGCAAAGAAATATGGTCTCTCAAATATTACAGTGGTGGTTGACTATAATCGCCTTCAAATAAGCGGTAGCATTGACAATGTAATGCCCCAGAACATTATAGAGAATTATCTCTCAGATGGATGGGATGTTATTGAGATGAATGGACATGATTATAACGAGATATATACTGCGCTGAAGAAGGCAAGGGCAATTGATAATCCAGTATGTGTAGTGGCGCACACAGTGATGGGGAATGGCATACCATTTATGGAGAATAAGGAAAAATATCACGGGAACCCCTTAAATGAAAGGGAGTATAAAGAAGCCATTGGAATTCTTGGATTAGAGGATAACCTCGAATTTTACAGGGAGAAAAGAAAGGGTGTGTGCGCGTGGAAGGCGTCTTATGAAGAGGAAGAAACAGTTGTTGGTGTAGGTGAGCCTTTTACATATCGTGATGAAGATAAAATTGACAATAGAACTGCCTTTGGCAGGGCATTAAAAGACCTTGGCGATAAGAATATTGAAAAGGGATGTCACGTGTGTGTGTTTGATTGCGACCTCGCGGGCTCTGTAAAAACAGGGGATTTTGCAAAGGCATTCCCGGAACATTTTTTCCAGGGAGGCATACAGGAACACAATACCGCAACAGTTGCAGGCGCCCTTTCAACGAGAGGGGTTCTCACGTTCTTTGCAGATTTTGGGGTTTTTGGCATCGATGAAACATATAACCAGCAAAGGTTGAATGATATAAATAAAACAAATCTGAAGCTCATCTTAACACATGTCGGGCTTGATGTAGGTCCTGACGGGAAGACACATCAGTGTACGGATTACATAGGGCTTGCAAACAACCTCCACCATTTTAAGACCATTATGCCCTGTGACCCGAACCAGACAGACAGGGTTATCAGGTATGTGGCAAAGACAAAGGGCAACTTTCTTGTCGGGATGGGGAGGAACAGGTGGCCGGTGATTTACAGAGGCGATGGAAAGGCATTCTTTGGAGACGGATATGTATTTGAGTATGCCAGGATGGATACACTAAAGAGCGGAAAAGACGGGGTCATTATTACATATGGAGGCATGGTAAAAAGGGCGATTGGCGTCAGGGACAATCTCCTGAAAGAGAAGATAGATCTGGGTGTTATCAACATGCCCTGTGTGAATGAGATAGATAAAGAAGTTATGGAAGGGGTTCTAAAGCTGCCGTATATCTTTACCTATGAAGACCACAATCTCCGAACAG
>JAPLKF010000284.1 GCA_026388215.1 Pseudomonadota bacterium
ATTCCCTGATCGCTTGTAGTATAAGTACCCTTACCTTGCTGGCAAGCACTACAGGTTGAGGAACAGGAATATGCGAGACATCCCACAGCAAAGATTAAAACAGCCAATAATAATCTTTTCATTTGTACCCTTCCACATAGACATTTACTATATATTCTTGTAACGATTTGCCTCCACATACGCTATCCGAGATGACCTTGCCTATAGGGTCGTTGGTACTTTGATCACAACATGACGAAAAACCTTTAATTGTAACTTTAGTATTTTTCAAACCAGACGTTTCTAAAAGTTTTTCATATTCATCGATAAGTATTGCCCCTGCAACGCAACCGACATACGCTTCAACGCTTTCTTTAATGTATGCAGGAAGTTCTTTCAATAAGGCAATATCAGAAATGGCAACTCTTCCACCGGGCTTTAAGATCCTGTAGATTTCTTTTAAAACCTTCTTCTTGTCAATTGACAAATTGATTACACAATTACTTATTACTACATCGATTGAGCTGTCATCCACGGGTAAATTTTCAATCTCTCCAGGCCTGAACTCAACGTTTTGAGCCCCGATCTTCAATGCATTCTCTTTTGCTTTTTCAACCATCTCAGGGGTCATGTCCACACCAATCACCTTACCGTTTATACCAACCCTTGAGGAGGCAAGAAAGCAATCGAATCCAGCTCCTGACCCAAGGTCGAGAACAATATCACCTTTTTTAAGGTTTACCAGCGCCGTTGGATTTCCACAACTAAGCGCCAGGTTTGCCTCGTCAGGGATTACCCTCAACTCCATTTCCGAGTAGCCTATATGTTTAGCAAATTCCCTCTTGTCAGGCACAGAGCTGCCACACCCGCAACTTGATTTTCTTTGAGCGATCTTTCCGTAAGCCTCCTTCACAACCTTTTTTGCTCTGTTTTTGTCCATCTAACTTCTCCTTTTTTGGCTTTTACTATTCAACAATCATTCAAAATATTTTCTCTTAAAGTATAATGCCACATTTACAAGACTGATTAAAGCAGGGACTTCTACGAGCGGACCTATAACTGCTGCAAATGCCTCACCAGAGTTTATCCCGAAAACTGCAACGGTAACTGCAATGGCAAGCTCAAAATTATTACTGGCGGCAGTAAATGAGAGGGTTGCTGTCTTGGGATAATCTGCACCGAACTTCTTACCCATATAGAAAGAGACGAGGAACATGACAACAAAATAGATGAGAAGAGGTATTGCAATCCTGACAACATCCAACGGGAGTTTCACAATATATTCGCCCTTGAGGGTAAACATTACAACAATGGTAAAAAGCAAGGCGATCAATGTTATGGGGCTAATGCGGGGGATAAAAACCCTGTCGTACCATTCCCTCCCTTTAGCTTTTATAAGGCTGAAACGGGTTACCATGCCCCCAATAAAGGGAATGCCGAGGTATATAAAAACGCTCTCCGCTATCTGACCGATACTTATTTTTACGACTGTGCCTTTTAAGCCAAAAAAGGGCGGTAAGATTGCAATAAAGATATATGCATACACTGAGAAGAGCAGCATCTGAAAGATCGAGTTAAAGGCAACGAGCCCTGCCGCATATTCCCTGTCTCCGCCTGCAAGGTCGTTCCATACAATCACCATGGCAATGCAGCGGGCAAGGCCTATCATGATAAGACCGTACATGTATTCGGGATAACCACTCAAGAAGATGATTGCAAGAAGGAACATGAGGATTGGCCCGATAACCCAGTTTTGAATTAGCGAGAGTGTCAGGACCTTTTTATTTTTAAATGCCTCTCCCAGCTCTTCATATTTTACCTTTGCCAGCGGCGGATACATCATGAGAATCAGGCCTATAGCAATCGGGATATTCGTCGTGCCTGCTTGAAAAAGGTTGATGATGTCGAGTATCTTCGGATAGAGATACCCGAGCCCTACACCAAAAAACATGGCAAGAAAAATCCACAGGGTCAAAAACCTGTCAAGGAATGATAGCTTCTTTGATATGCCTTCAGTCATTGTTGTCTCCTTTGCTGAATATATGGATTCAAGGGGTCAAGGATTTTAGGGTTCGAGGGGTTAAAATCACTGGAACCCTTGGTCACTTGATTCCTTGTACCCTGTTCTTACAGCAGTTTTTTTATCTCCTCGACTGACAGTACCCTCCCGACACTCTTTACCTTACCGTCAATGGCAAGGGCTGGTGTTTGCATAACACCATAGCCCATTATCTCTTTAATATCTGTTACCTTTTCGATCTCGTAATCAGCGCCTTTTGCCTTTGCTGCTTCTTCTGCATTTTTTGCAAGCTTTATACAATTCTGACACCCTGTTCCTAATATTTGGATCTTCATAGAAATATACCTCCTTTACATGTTAGGTCTTTATACATTTTAATGTTTGTCCATCTCCCTATATCAAAACGTTAAATAAGTAACCAACAATAATAATCGCCACAGTCACAATACCTGTAAAGATAGCAATGAGCTTGGGCTTTATGACCTTACGGAGAATAATCATCTCCGGTGCTGAGATAGCCACAATAGACATCATAAAGGCAAGTGCCGTACCCATAGGGAGCCCTTTTTCCACAAGTGCTTGAACGATAGGAATTGTCCCAGCGGCGTTTGAATATAGGGGAATACCTATGAGAACTGCCACAAATACAGCAAAGGGGTTACCCGGGCCTGCGTATTTCACAACAAAATCCATGGGGACATAACCATGAATCCAGGCTCCTAATCCAATGCCGATAAGAACGAACAACCATACCCGTCTGAGGATGTCTTTTGTGTAGCCCCAGGCGTATTCTATCCGTTCCTTCCAGGTGGGAACAGACATTTCCGTTTCGCCCATCTTGATTTGGTAAACATACTCTTCAACCAGATGCTCTAATTTTAATTTTCCTATAATAATACCAGCAAAAAAGGCAATGGCAACTCCCGTAGCGGTATAGAGAAGGGCAATCTTCCATCCAAACAAACCCCAGAGCATGACCAGAGCCACTTCATTCACGGTAGGGGAGGAAATCAGGAAAGAGAAAGTTACTCCTAATGGTAGCCCAGATTCTATAAAGCCGATGAACATAGGCACTGCTGAGCAGGAACAAAAGGGTGTAACAATGCCCAATAAAGCTGCCAGAAAGTTTCCTACATACTCCCTTCGATGGCCGAGCAATTTACGTGACCGCTCAGGCGGAAAGAAACTCCGTATAATTGCTACCACAAAAATAATTACTATGAGGAGCAAAAAGACCTTTATTGTATCGTATAAGAAAAAATCGAGGGCTTCCCCTAACCTGGTTCCAGGTTGTAGGCCCATTAATTTGAACACTAAACTATCGGCTAAATATTTCAACACATTATTAATCCTTTAAAATTTGTTTCACTTTTACAACCTCTTTCTGTGAGATTGTGTCTTACCTCGTCAAGTTTGTTCGGTCACACTCCATCATTCACTTTTCACAACATTTCCCTGTAATTTTGATAGCCTGAGAGCCTTCAGTTTTTATTTTGAGGAACTCCTCGAGCCTTGTCTTATCTTCTTTCAATGTCTCTTCGGGTATCTTTTCCATCACGGAAAGCATGAGAAACCTCTTAAACATATCTGAATCATCAATCCTGTAATGCATCCATTTGCCCTGCTTTCTGTCCTTCACCAATCCTGCCTTTTTCAATACACCAAGATGAAAGGATACCTTCGGCTGTATCATGTCAAAGGCAGCTACTATATCGCGTACACAGAGTTCACCGCGTTCAAGAAGCTTCATAATCCTGAGCCTTGTCTCGTCAGACAGAGCCTTAAAAATATTGAGTAGTTCCTTCATCCTGATTAACCCTCCATAGCTTCATGTAAGATTCCAGATTGAAAATTGTATTAAAAATTCGAAATCTACAATTCAAAATTAGAAATTGGTTCAGCAACATCCACATCCTCCACCAGCTTCTCTAAGAATTGCCTCTACCAGCATTATTTCCGGCAGGGCATCATATGTTTTTCCTTTGTATGTGAAAGTATTACAAACCGTTTCTTTGCCTGTAAGCTCAGAGCATGAAGGGCATAAACTCATTTCGCTCCGTTGTTCACCAAGGATGTCTATAATATTTCTACCATTTATTTTTACAGTGTTTGACAGAACGATATTGCTCTCATCGAGGGGAATTTCTTTCAGTTCAATCTCAATATCCTTAACCAGCAGGTGTTTAATCCTATCGATCACGCTTTTTACCGTTTCATATCCATCTCCACATCTAAAACATGTGCTACCATTTTTGTCATAATAAAACCATTCAACAAGTATTTTCTTCATCTATTACCTTCATACCTATAAACATTTTTTTATGAGATAATATATTTATAAAATGTAGACATAATATATTCAAAACAATATTACATAATCTAAATTAACATATAAATAATAATTTATATATTAATTATTTTTTAAAAGTTTGTCAATATTTAAAAGCACTGGAGTTTCCTGACTTTTGTATTTCAATATCGCCGGAACACTGTTTTGCTCTCTGCTCCGCTGCGCGTTTTTACCCACTATCGACTCGAATTTCACTCAATTCGCAAACTCGTCCCGCTGTAACGGGACTCAGACATGCGAATTCTCCTCCGGAACGTTCTTTCTCGCCGAGTGGGTTGCCCAAAAATGCTCGAAGTCGCGATTCGCAAAAAGTTCTTCCGGCCATTACAGTCATAGTTCTGATCAAACCATCTTCAACTCTTTGATATTGCTATTTGATAGCGTTACTCATCAGAAGAAGTCAGGAAACTCCATATTATTAGTTGGATTTTTTGTGTGTGAGGTCTTATTGAATTAATATGCCTTTTGAGTTAAAAGATAGAGAGGAATGTCAATAAATCACGCATTTGATTTTTTTATTCAATGGCATCTCACGGAGAGGTGCAACCTCAGGTGCAAACATTGTTATCAGGAAGACAGGAAGATTGAAGAGATGGCCCTTTCCGGGATAAAGAGGGTAGTAGGTAATGTCTCTGACATGTTGGAGAGCTGGGCAGAAATGTATGATATTGTCTTTTCCCGGAGTTTCAATGTCACGGGCGGGGAGCCGTTCTTACGAAAGGATATTTTTTCAATCCTTGGAGAGATTAAAAAGAAGGGATTTGATATACACATTCTCTCAAACGGGATTCTCATTGACAGGGAAAAGGCAAAGCGACTATCTGATATGGCTGTCAAAGGGGTTCAGATAAGTATTGAAGGTCCTGAAGAGGTTCATGAAGCAATAAGGGGTAAAGGCAGTTTCTCCCAATCGCTCAAAGGGATACAGCATCTTCTTGATGCGGGTATCACTGTTACCCTTAATGTCACCCTATCCCTGATAAATGCAGATTATTTTTTGGATATGATAACCCTGGCAACTTCTGTTGGCGCACAGCGGCTTGGATTTTCGAGGCTTGTTCCTTCAGGGAGAGGCATGAAGCTGCTGGACAGCATGCTGAAAAAAGAAAGGGTGAAAGAACTCTACGAAGAGATTTTTTCTAAAAACATTGCTGGACTTGAGATTGTAACAGGTGACCCCATTGCATCACAACTTTATAAATCTGCTGATGAAGATGAGAGAGACTCTATCCCAAAAGGGGGTTGTGCTGCTGGTGTCTCCGGTCTTACATTTCTTCCGGATGGGACTATTACCCCGTGCAGGAGATTGCCTATCCCCATTGGAAATGTGCTACAGGATGAGTTACGGGACATATGGGCAACCTCAAAGGTTTTAGGAGCAATCAGGAACAGGAAAAGATATAAAGGAAAATGCGGAAGATGCAGGAGATGGTCTTATTGCAGAGGTTGCAGGGCAATAGCCTATGCATATGCACAATCGAGAGGTAAAGACGATTTCCTTGCAGAAGACCCTCAGTGTTTTATTGAAGTCCCACCAGAATGACCGAACTACTTCATACTGAAATCATGTTGTCTACTATTAGGCAATTTTAGATTATTGTATTTAAAGAACGAAGAAGCAGTACAGCAATCTTAACTTTAGCAGAAAGACTACTTCGTATCCTGATATAGATACTCTACAAGCATCCAGTCTGTAAGTCGAAGTCTGGCACTCATCATCTGGGCAAGCCCCATAAGCAACCTATTCCCTAACTTTGGGTTCTCCTGAAGGATTAAGTCAAACTTATCCTTTGTCAATACAAGCATCGTTGTATCATCAGCGGCTACAGAAGAAGCAGAGCGTGGCCATTTATCGATGATACTCATCTCTCCAAAGGTCTTTCCTGAACCGACCTCAGCTATAATTTTTTCCTTCTTCTGGGAATCTTCCTTCGCTATTTTGACTATGCCAGTAACCACAAAGCACATGTATGCTTCCTTGGAGCCTTCATTGAATATTGGTTCTCCTTTGGCAAGCTTTGTAACATAAAGGTATTTTGCAAGTTCCTCCATCTGTTCTTCTGTTAAATTGCTACCCCACTTTGCCTTTCCAAGCATCCCCATACGCTCATATATAGATGACTCTACTTCTTTCAGCATTTTATCCTCCTTGTTAGTTTTTTACGATATAAACCTTGTCCCTTGCCTTTATTTTACAGGATTTCATCGGGTTGTCAAGAAAAGTTAAGTGGGTCATACATTTAATATTTAGTCCCCCAAACAGATGCCCATATCTCTTGCAGTCTGAACGGAATCAGAATTTAGGGAGACCTTCCTTATTTTTCCAATCACTTCTTCCAGGGGGACCGCCTTCATCTCAGGGGGATCGAGGGCAACCATGGAGCCGAAATTCCCTCTTTCCACCATACGGACTGCAGCAGCGCCAAAACGGAGAGAAATGAGTCTATCGAATGTGGTGGGGGATCCTCCCCTCTGAAGATGACCGAGTACTAAGGACCTTGTGTCTTTGCCAGTCCTTTTTGCTATTTCTTTTGCTACATACTCTCCTATCCCGCCCAGAACGAGCTCCTGTCTCCCTGCTTCACCTTTCCCTCGCGCCATCTCAGCTCCACCGATGGGTGTAGCGCCCTCTCCGGCAACCACTATACCATAACGTCGTCCGTGGAGTTCATTCTCCATTATGTGTTTGCACACCTTCTCGATGTCAAATGGAATCTCTGGAATCAGGATAACATCTGCGTCGCCAGACAGGCCACTGTTAAGGGCGATCCAGCCTGCATGCCTGCCCATTACCTCTACAACCATAATCCTTTCGTGTGACCTTGCAGTAGAGTGGAGGCGGTCAATGGCCTCTGTGGCAATGCTCACCGCGGTGTCGAAACCGAAGGTAATCACCGTACCACCGAGGTCGTTGTCAATAGTTTTGGGAACCCCTATAACCGGAATTCCCTTTTTATAGAAATCATAGGCAATTTTAAGGCTTCCATCACCTCCCACAGCTATCAGACAGTCGAAGCCAAGGAGCTTGAAATTCTCCACCACCTTGTCAGAAACATCCCGGATTTCTGTCTCACCAGACAGGTTGGTTATGGGCATCTGGAATGGGTTCCCGCGGTTTGTTGTCCCGAGGATTGTGCCTCCGAGGCTTGAGATTCCCCTCACGTTCTCCGGGGTCAAACGCATAATTTCACTGGTATTGAGAAGCCCGGCATAGCCGTTCTTAATACCGTAAACTTCCCAGTTCATTTTTGAAGAGGACATGACCACGGCCTCAATAACCGCATTCAGTCCCGGTGCATCCCCACCGCCCGTATTTATGGCTATTTTCTTTCCC
>JAPLKF010000285.1 GCA_026388215.1 Pseudomonadota bacterium
TGGATTGGTGGGAAGAGTAATCCGGGAAACAGTTTATGATAAAGACGGCAAAATAATAGTAGTAGAATCAGGTTCCATTGTTACTCGAGATATTGCATACCAGTTAGCTCGATTGCCGGAGAGAATGATAAGGATTGAACCATTTTATTCTGGTGGCCCTTGGCCGATAAAAGAGCCTGAAATGAAAGGGAATGCACAGTTGAAAGATATTTTCTCCCTTGGTTTTGACCCCGGGGTATTCGGAGCGAGCGATCAGGAAGAAATATGGAAAAAGATCAACTTACCTTACCGGTTCGAGATGCTTTTAAGCTGGGGCTGCAACACCCCCTTGAGCGTTGCAAGCTGGGAGGCCATAGAAAACAGTCTCAAAAAGATACCTTTCATCGTTGTAGCAGAGCTTTTTAATACAGAACTTACAGAAGGCTTCGCCGATATCGTGTTACCTGACTGTTGTTACCTGGAACTGCTGAGCTGGACTGAAGGGAAGGGGCAGAATTTTAACTATCCTTACGGTATGGGCGACTGGTGTTACCATCTTGTACAGCCTGTAGTAGAGCCAAAAAACGAACGAAAAAGCTTTTTGCCGGTTATCTGGGAAATCATTGAAAGAATGGGTTATCGAGCAGATCTTAATAGAGCAATGAATGAGTTTTTTGGTTTCAATGAGCAATACGCACTGAAGCCGGACGAAAAGTTTACCGAAGAAGATCTGGCAGACAGGGCTCTTAAGTTCTCGTTTGGAGAGAAGCATGATTTAGGGTACTTTAAGAAACACGGTTTTGTGAAGTGGCCGAAAAAGGTCGAAGAGGCGTACTGGAGATACTTCGTCGATTGTCGCATTCCGGTCTATCTTGAGTTTATGATAGATGTGAAGGAAAAAATGCAGAAGATAACCAATAAAATAGGGCTCGATGTTGACTATACACAATACTCGCCTTTTGTCAACTGGGCACCTTGTTCAATACACAAAGTGGATAATCCTGAATACGACCTTTACTGTTTCTCCTACCGCGATGTTCTTCATACAGGTTCTGCAACAATGGAACAGCCGTGGCTTGATGAGGCAAGCAGGATGAATCCATATACATACAGCATCTGTATGAATGAGGATACGGCAAAGAAGAAAGGACTGAAAGACGGTGACAACATTGTCGTGGAGACAGTAACCGGCCGCCAGGTAACTGGAACCTTAAAGACCATGCAGGGACACCATCCACAGACGTGTTCAATTGCCGCATGCAGTGGATACAAAATTACAAAAGGGGTGATTTATGGCAAGATGGGGTATGGTGATAAATCTCAATAAGTGCATAGGTTGTTATGCCTGTATGCTTGCCTGTAAACAGGAACATTTTCTTCCTCCGGATATATTCTGGACCAGGGTACTTGTTGGTGAACTTGGTAAGTTTCCGGCAGTGAGAAAACAGATCTATCCAGTGCTGTGTAATCATTGCAAAGAGGCTGCCTGTGTAAAAGTATGTCCTACTGGAGCCTCTGTGAAAAGGGATGATGGTATTGTATTTGTTGATTATGATAAGTGTGTGGGATGCAGGTATTGTGTAATGGCATGTCCCTACCAGCAAAGAACATTTTATGGAGATGATAAGAAGGAGTATTTTCCCGGCCAGGGCTTCACTGAATGGGAGGTTCTTGGAAGAAAGTTGTACCCTCTCGAGAAAGGTACTGTGGTGAAATGTACTTTCTGTGTGGAAAGGGTTGATGAAGGGCAAAAAAAAGGGTTAAAACCCGGTATGGATCGAGAGGCCACGCCTGCCTGTGTTATAGCCTGTCCCGCAAAAGCCAGGTATTTTGGCGATCTTGATGATCCTGCAAGCGAGGTTTCGAGATTGGTGAGTGAAAGGAAGGCATCACAACTCAGTCCTGAATATGGTACAAACCCGTCAGTTTATTATATTGTGCGGTAGGTGGTGAAAAGGAGGGAATAATGATGAAGCCATATGAGTGGATGGTAAAATGTACACCCCAAACAGAATGGATAGTAAAACGCGGTGTTCTTTTGTGGCTTGCCTTTTTTTTTATAGAATTGGGAGCAGGTGCATATTTTGTTGGCTCTTTCTTTGGTAGCCTCGTTTCAATGAGCATTGGCTGGGTTGTATGCGGTGTTCTGGGATGTGGATTGCATTTGTTATACTTAGGACGGCCTCTTAGGTTTTTCCGTATGTTTGCTAAACCAAAAACTTCATGGATTTCACGGGGCATGATCTTTGTTACCTCATTCATGATTTTGGGATTTTTCAACATAGTTCTTCGTTTTTTCTCTGTCTCAGTCAATGTCCTATCGTGGTTAATAATTGTATTAGCCTTTCTTGTTGTTATTTATGGCGGGTTTGCAATGTGCTGCATTAACGGGATTCCATTGTGGAATACTGCACTTCTGCCCATACTTTATGTAGTAAGCGGACTCTGGGGAGGAGCAGGTATAACCGTCGGGGTAGCAGTAGCGACAGGCTCCGCACAGATATTGATTGGAGTTGAGGAATGGATTCATTTG
>JAPLKF010000286.1 GCA_026388215.1 Pseudomonadota bacterium
GGGAGGAAATTGGGAAGGGGAGGCCTTCGCCAAGCCTTGTCAGAAGCCTTCCTTTTCCACCAAGCCCACGGTCACCGTCAGGGGGAAAGGTTCGTTAGAAATGTTTGACCGGACCGTCACCCTTGATGCGGGTACCACGAAAAACAACGAAGCACGGGTCATCTATCTCACCGGGGAATTACTTGAGATCATCCAGGAACGCCACAGGGAAATGGACGGCCCATATGTATTCCATCATGATGGACACAGGATAAAGGACTTTCGGAAGGTATGGGTCAAGGCCTTCAAGGATGCCGGGATTCCCGAGAAGCTCTTTCATGACCTCAGGAGGACGGCGGTAAGAAACATGATGAGGGCAGGCGTCCCGGAAAAGATCGCAATGAAGATGTCCGGACACAAAACTCGCTCAGTTTTTGACCGCTACAATATCGTCGATATGGACGATCTCAAGGCAGGGGCTGAAATAGTTTCTGTGCTCCACGAGGAACATCGGGACAGAAGCAAAAACCCTGAGGGTTACAATTTAGTTACAGTTGCATTCTCAGGGCATGGGAGGGAAGCGTGATACGAAAGGTAACTGCTTGAAATCATTATGCCGAAGGCGGGGCTTGAACCCGCATGACCGCAAGGGTCACCGGATTTTGAGTCCGGCGCGTCTGCCAGTTCCACCACTCCGGCGTGTGTTAAGAGAATAACAAAAGCGCTACTGCATGTCAATTCAAAGCTCGGATAATCTAACTATCCCTGGCCAAGACCCCTGGTTTAGCAGGGCAGGCCCACGAAAGGATTTTACGCGTTCGGCAAACTTATAATCCGCCGTAATAAACGGCATATTTATTGTTTGAGACAATGCAAGAAAATATGCATCATAGATAGAGACGTTGAATTTGAAGGCTATATCAATTGCGTATTCCATTATATCGGATTCAATTTTTCTTATCTCAAATCCCATATCAAGTACACTTTTCACAGCATCCTTTACGTCTTTATCCGTGAACCCTGTATTATATCGCAGGGCATTGGCAAGCTCATAGAAGAAAAGCTCGGGGACGATAACAGTAAATCTGCCCTCAAGGATTTCATCCCTGATTGATAGGGCTTTACTCAGGTCGGATTCATCGTGCTCACTAAACCATTTTGTCGCTACTGAGGTATCGAGACAATATGTTTTCATCCCTCCATCTCTCTCCACTTCCTTATCTCAGAGACACCATCCCACCTGCCTGATTTCTTTCTGAGCCTGTCTTGTGTATCAATGGCAAGCTTCACACGCCTTTTTCTTTTGCCCTCTTCGAGAATTTGTTGATAGTCATAAATAAGCTTCTCTGCTGCCTCTCTTAATAACATACTTCTGCTCTTCTTTTCTTCCCTGGCGATATGGTCGAGCTTTTCTAATATTTCTTCTGGGAATATCGTGTTGATCCTCATCATATATATACCTCCATATTACACACTTTATATGTATATAATAGATGATTAATAACAATGTGTCAAGTTAATACTGAATTGTCAGGTAACCCTTCAGTTACCGGGAGAAGCCCCCTGTTTTCTTCCGTGCTGGTGCTCCACGCAGAGAAAACTTACTGTACAAATCCTTCGGCGAGAGTGTCCCCCCATCCCCCTACCGCTTCGCTCCAGGGGGCTCTCTACCTCGCCGGGATTTTTACAGGGTTTTCTTTACTGCGCTCCGCAATGCACGGGTGCGAAAAAGGGGGCTTCTCCTATTCCCCCAAGACTGAGGGGTTACATTGTCAGCACATTGGTATGAAACCTTGTCCAAGACCTGCGGTCAGGGCAGGCATGGGAGATTTTGCGGGAAATTTCTTTTGACTGGGCAATAAAAAAAGGGGACCGAAGCCCCCTTTTTTGTTTCCGAAATGCCGTCTCTTAGAAGAAGTAGTATGCGCCGAATCTGAAAGCGTCCATAGAACCATTCCCCTGTGTAGCTGCAGTACGGCTTGCATAGCCTGTGGTTATACGGGTATACTCAAGCCCGAACCTGACTGCAGGGTTCACATCATACATGAGGTTGAGTACGAAGTTCTGGAGGTTCGTTATATTTTTTGGATTCGCTGCACTGTATGTTTCGCTAAAGAAGTT
>JAPLKF010000287.1 GCA_026388215.1 Pseudomonadota bacterium
TGGGGAGACCTCGATACCCTTGTCGTAGACTGTCCCCCCGGGACGGGTGATGAACCGCTCACCATTGCACAGCTTTTAGGTGCAAAAAGCAGTGCAATCATTGTCACCACACCCCAGGAGGTTGCAACAATCGACGTAGAGAAGTGCATCACCTTCTGCAGGCAACTCAATCTTCCCATCACAGGGATTATTGAAAATATGAGCGGGTTTATCTGCCCCCACTGCGGCAAGGAGGTGGACATATTCTCTTCAGGTGGTGGTAAAAAATTGGCGAAAAGCTATGGAATACCACTTTTGGGTAGCATCCCCCTTGACCCGGATATCGTAAAGAGCGGAGATGAAGAACAGCCGTATATGTATTTTTATTCCAAAACAAAGACAGCAGAAAAATTCTATGAGATCGTTGAGCGTATTGTATATTTTGAAAAAAGCGAACAAACCGCATCCAAAGCGGACACTGAAAAAGAAATACCTGTAACTCCCCCCTCGCAGGACAAAAGCGACGGGGAAGTAAATTCTGTATCCCACAAGGAGGTTCCTATGAAATTTGCAGTACCTACAAATGAAGGCAAGTTATGTGCCCACTTCGGTCACTGTGAGGCCTTTGCCCTGATTGACACTGATGGAGAAGGCAAGGTGGTAAATGAGACCTATGTTACCCCGCCGCCGCACGAACCGGGTCTTTTACCTCCATGGCTTTCGCAGCAGGGCGTCAATTGCATCATAGCCGGCGGTATGGGTAGCCGTGCCCAGCAGCTTTTTGCCCAACAAGGCGTCCAGGTAGTTACCGGCGCAGAGGGCGAATCCCCCAGGAAAGTAGTTGAGGAGTACCTGAAAGGAACATTACAGACTGGCGCCAATACCTGCGACCATTAAAAGGCAGCGGCGAGTGTTGAGTTATGAGTGATAAGCAATGAACCACAAACAACTGAGTGTGTGGAGGTGCAGGTATGCCTATTTATGAGTATATGTGCGAGGATTGCGGGATAGTGAGCGAATTTCTTATCGGGGTTGGCAAAGGAGATACGGAGATCAGATGCAGAGATTGTGGAAGTATAAAAATGCATCAGAAGTTATCTGCAAGCAATTTTTCTATTAATGGTCATCTTATCAGTTCCCAGGGTGGTAAGACCTGTTGTGGCAAAGAGGAGCGCTGTGATACTCCTCCCTGCTCCACCGGAGGTGTTTGCAAAAGATAATCGGTTAAAAATGTTAAAAAATAAAGGAGGTAAGGGTGTCCCTCAATAAAGATTTCTTAGAAATAGAAAGGCTTACAGTTACCGTTATTACAGACAACTACTACGATGCCTTAAGGCCCGATCCACCCAACGGGAAACGTTACAGGTCCTTTCCCGGTGCTTCCATCCACGCAGAGCACGGCTTTTCATGCCATCTGGAAACCGTAGTTAATGGCAGGTCATATTTTTTTATGTTCGATTACGGGATAGATTCTTCAGGTATCATCAACAATATGAGGTTGCTCAATGTTGATTCATCTAAGTTTGATGCCTTAGGTTTAAGCCATGGCGACTTTGATCACTGGGGTGGCCTTATGGGTGTTTTAGAACATATAAGCGATAAGACAGCGAAGGAATTGCCAATTTATATGGGGGACGATGTCTTTGCCCGCAGATACTCGATCCGTCCTGGAAGTCCTGATCTTATTGATCTGGGTGAATTAAAAAGAGAAGAGATAGAGGATGCTCGAAGATTCAAGGTAATTGTGGTTACTGAACCCGAAGAGGTTGTAAGGGGATGCTACCTGACGGGAAAGATCGAGAGGGTTACAGGATACGAACAGGTGCCAGACACACTTCTTGTGGAAAGAGAGGGCAGGATAGAGCAGGACTATTTTTATGGAGAGCAGGCGATCGTCTGTGCGGTGAAAGACAAGGGTATTGTCATATTATCAGGGTGTGCCCATGTGGGACTTGTAAACACGGTGAAATATGCGCAGAAGATAACAGGTATTAACAAGGTACATGCAGTAATCGGAGGATTCCACCTTATCAATGCGAAAGAAGAGATCATAGAGAAGACGATTTCAGATATAAAGACGATAGCCCCTGATTATATTATCCCTGCCCACTGTACAGGCTTCGAGGCGATTACGCGATTTGCAAAGGAGATGCCGGAACAGTTTATCCTTAATACCGCAGGGACAAAGTATGTATTCGGCTCCTGAAAGAACTGATACTAAGAAAGAGGTAATAATAACGACAACAAGAGGTACTCTAGGATTTTTTAAGAATTATATCCCAACCACCGTGCTTCTCTTAATCGTGATAATCGCTGCCATCTGGGCCTATTCATCGGGTATACCACAAAAGGCAAGTATGCCGTCTGTGTCAGCAATCACGATAATTCTTCTTTTGATAATCGGATTTGCTGCAGGATTGCTTGGTGGTATTATAGGGACTGGCGGATGTAGTGTCATGCTCCCTGCCATCCATTTCTGGATGGGATATCCAGTACCCATAGCTGTGGGCACTACCCTTTTCGCAGTGATTTTTACCGCCCTTTCCGGTGGTTACGGCCATCTCGTACGTCGTAATCTTGATGTAAGGGCTACCCTTTATCTTGGTATATCTGGCATACTGGGTGTATTTTTAGGTTCCTGGTTCTTTACACTTCTTACCAGTCATATTAAGTTTTTGGGACTCATTTTTGGGCTCGCCTTTTTCTGGCCTGCAGTACGAATGATCTGTGAAGGTCTTAGAAAAGGCGGGATAAAGACTCAGGAAGGCAATGCCATACCTGGGCCAAGATGGGGCTGGATTGTTTTTGGATTCATTATCGGTGTGACTACCGGCATCCTAGGGGTGGGTGGAGGCTACGCGCTTGTCCCCGGTCTCATCTATCTATTTGGTGCACCGGTATATATAACCATGGGGACATCCCTTGCTACAATTATCCCTCTCGCTATTGTCGGTGGAGGTATTAAACTCGTGCAGGGCTATGTTGTCCTTGTAGCAGGTCTTATACTGGCAACAGGCACAATCATAGGTGCGCAAATCGGTGCAGCCATTATCAAGAGGTTTAACCCCTCTACATTAAAACTGATATTCGGTGTGTACTTCTTCTACGTTTCAATAAAGTTTATCTTTAATTTTTTTGGGATAAACATATGGTAGTATTCGAAGATTATTATAATTCGGGGTGTGAATGATGACCATTGATGGCGATATTTCTATATTGGAGAACTCGAAAAAAAAACTAAACGAAATAATAGACAATACCAATCTTACATCTGCCCCCGTAACTGTTCTTGTCAAAACCCTATCCTCCGAAGAGGCTATAGGGACCCCGGGTAGGAGGGATTTCCCAATCGTAACAGGCAAGGAAAGGGTTGTTGAGGCAGAGTTTCAGGGGGCAAAGGCCCATGCCTTTACCGATTCACCGAAAGAGTTTATCGGTAAGCTTCAGGAGGTGATTACCATGCCTCTTGCCACCAACGGGGAAAGGGCGATCTTTATCGCCACGATGAATGCGGTATTGAAGCATCTCAATATCGTTCAGACGACACTCCACTGCAAGGACGAAGAGCCCGAGAAATGCGCTAAAGAGATCGCTTCCCACATCAAACAGGCATTAAGATCAAAAAGGGTTGGTCTTGTTGGATTAAACCCCGCCATCTTAGAAGCGCTGAGTAACACCTTTGGAGCTGAGAACGTAAAGATAACCGATCTAAACAGACAGAATATCGGGACAATGAAATACGGTGTAGAAGTGTGGGACGGCGGTATCATGACTGAAGAACTGGTTAATAATTCCGATCTGGTTCTTATGACGGGAACGACATTTGTGAATGGGACTTTCGACGCTATTTTGGATTATGTCCGGCATTTCAATAAAGAATATCTCGTTTATGGTGTTACATCGGCCGGTATCTGCGAGC
>JAPLKF010000288.1 GCA_026388215.1 Pseudomonadota bacterium
TCACCAGGGCCATATAAATTGACGGGGAGAAGAAAAATAGAATTAAACCCGTATTGTTGGCGGTATGCCTGAGACTGGACGAGCATCATTTTCTTTGCAAGACCATAGGGGGCGTTTGTTTCTTCGGGATAGCCGTTCCACAAATCTTCTTCTTTGAATGGCACAGGAGTAAATTTCGGGTAGGCACAGATAGTGCCAAGGGTAACAAGTTTTTCAATCTTTCGCAAGTAACCCTCGTGGATCAATTGAATACCCATCATGGCGTTTTCATAAAAGAGAGAAGCGGGGTTTTCTTGATTAAAACCAATACCACCGACTTTTGCAGCAAGGTGGATTACGATGTCAGGTTTTTGCTCTTCGTACATACGGCGGATATCGTTAATATCGATGAGGTTGTATTCAGGCAGGTCGGCTATCTGGATGTGTTGGTAATCTCGTTCACGGAGTTTACGGATGAGATGTTGCCCTAAAAACCCCTTTCCTCCAGTGATGGTAATTCGTAATTCGTAATTCGTGATTCGTGATTGGGAAATCATAATTCGTTATTCAAAGGCCGTGATTCGTGATTGGGAAATCATGTGGTTTTTCTTTTAAGGTGGCTAATAAGGCCGTTTAGCATCTTTTTCACAGATTCAATCTGGCTAAGATAATTGTCAAAGTTATTGAGATAACCTAAATTTTGAGAAATAATAATTTGCGTCTCTAATTCTGATGCCGATCCTAAAGAAATGTAAAGAAATTGTATAAATTCTTTTCCCGAATTCCTGCTTGCCCCTTCAGCTATGTTTGATGGAATAGAAACTGCAGCTCTTCTCATATGAGTGGTTAAACCATAAATCTCATCTTTTGGAAAATCCTTTGTAAGTTTATAAATATCTGTAACCAGACTTATACTTTTATTCCAAACATCTAAGTCTTTATGATTATTCATTTTATTATTCTTATCCATTCACTATTCACGAATTACGGCATTTTTTCTTTTTTTCACTATTCACGAATTACGAATTACGATTCACGGCCTTTAGCTATTTTTCTCGAATATGCTCGTTGGTAGCAAAGGTGTGGGTGGTGTAATTGAAGCATTTTTCACTGCAAATTCGTATACCTTCCCCTGGTGGTTCGAGGCCAACGAGTTTCAGGTCGTAGTCGACCATAATTTTTACAAGTTCTTCAAAGGTAGTCCGTGGCTCCCAGCCCAATTTTTGCCTCGCTTTTGTGATGTCTGCCTGGAGATAATCAACTTCTGTAGGACGGAAGTAGCGAGGATCGATTTCCACCAGGACGGAGCCTGGTGTAAGGTTCAACGTTCGGGGTTCAACGTTCGAGGTTTTTTGCTGCTCGTTTTTATCTAACTTTGAACTTAGAACATTGAACATTGAACTAACATTATTTGAGATGGATTTTATGATGCCACGTTCAGAGGTGCCAGAACCAGTCCATTCGAGTTCAATACCGGCATAGACAAAAGCCTTTTCTAAAAACTCCCGGACAGCATAGCTTTCTCCAGTTCCAATAACATAGTCGTCAGGTTTATCTTGCTGGAGCACAAGCCACATTGCCTCGACATATTCCGGTGCAAAACCCCAATCCCTTTTTGCATTGATATTACCAAGATAAAGTTTCTTCTGATTGCCTTTCAGAATCTTTGCAATGGCTCGGGTTATTTTCCTGGTAACAAATGTCTCGCCTCTTCTCGGTGACTCATGATTAAAAAGTATGCCGTTACATGCAAATAGATTGTATCCTTCTCTATAGTTCACCGCCATCCAGAAAGCATAAACTTTAGCCGCTGCATATGGGCTTCTTGGATAAAAGGGGGTCATCTCATTCTGGGGGGGAGGGGCGACACCAAACATTTCAGAAGAAGAAGCCTGGTAGAATTTTGTTTTTATTCCGCTTTTTCTTATTGCTTCAAGTATCCTGATCGTTCCGAGGGCTGTTATATCTCCGGTATACTCAGGTATGTCGAAACTTACCCTAACGTGACTTTGGGCACCAAGGTGATAAATTTCATCAGGTTTTACGTTAAAGATTAGGTTTGCAAGCTGGCCTGAATCTGACAGGTCACCATAATACAGGTGTAATTTTACACCAGCGGTATGAGGGTCTGCATATATATGGTCTATCCTTCCTGTATTAAACGTGCTCGCTCTTCGTATTAAACCATGGACCTCATAACCTTTTGAGATTAAAAACTCAGCCAGATATGATCCATCTTGACCAGTAATACCTGTTATTAATGCACGCTTTGACATATTAACACCTATTTATTGTTTTGTTTTTTTCTACTTCCCTACACATGCTCTCTCTTCAATTCATCTATTTCTTTTTTCAGCTTCCCGTATTCCTCAATCTTCTTCTGTAAAAAAATTTGTGTTTGTTTAATCCTCGCGTTAATTCCGTCCGGGGTCAGGACATAAATGTACGCAACTTTATTCTTTGAATTTTTAAACCGCTGAGTTTTGACGTATCCTTTTTTGATAAGCTCCCTGACAATATAATTTATACTCCCAAGGCTTAAACCAATTCTTTTTGAAAGGTCTCTTTGAGAGACAGTGCCTTCCATAGAAAGCTCTTTGAGGGTTTTAAACTGCCTTTCATCCATGGGTTATATAGCGAAGAGCAAAGAGCGTGGAGCAGAGAACATAAGCTGAGAGCTGAGGGCGGAGAACTAAGAGCTGAGAGCGAGGAGCGGAGAGGGAAAAGATAAGAAACAGGATCATTGCTTTACTCTTAGCTCTTTGCTGTTGTTAAAGGAACGAGAAAAGGAGGTAATCATTCTACATAGTTCATCAAGGTCTTTTACAATTTCATCTTTCATATTTTCAGAAATTAGCTTATCTTTTGCAAAAATCAAAACCATACTCGTATTTTCAAAAGTGGATCTTCTCGCAATATTAAGAAATTGTATAATTCTTTGAAGTTGATCCACTTCCTTCTGCGATGTTGTTTGGCATAGATATACCTGCACCTCTAAGCTGATCAGCAAAGCGGTACAACCTTTTTTCTTCTAAAATATCTGCTAAACGGAATAGTTTTCGTGCCACTTCAACGGCTCGTTGCCAAATTTTCAAATTCTCAAAACGAAATTTTATCATTTTTTAAACTCTTATCTCTTAGCTCATTACTCTAAGCTGAATTAAAAAAGGCTACCGCCAGGGTACGGTTTGTACCATAGCAATATTACAAAGATTTTGAATATGTTCATACACTGAACACATAAATTTTACAGGAAAAAACTAAT
>JAPLKF010000289.1 GCA_026388215.1 Pseudomonadota bacterium
TCATGGAAGCAAGAACTGCTGGCAGGCAACAGATACGGAAGTCACAAACATAGAAGTTGAAAAAATGATGAAGGGCTTACCTAAGAAAAAAGGTGAGTGGTTGCAGTTGACCTGCGGCGTGGAGGACTTTACTCCTGTGAAGATGGGGGCACTGGTAATGGAGAAAGACAAAGTACACACCTATGATAGTGTCGTGACCACTTATATGTTTGTGACTGATGCCATTCTGGGGTTCAGGTATTTGAAACATAAAAACAGGGAGCCTGTTAAAGGCATGTGAGTAAGAGAATAAAAAAAGGGGGTGGATATGAATCAAAATAATATATCAGGCAAGACTTCGCAACCCGGTGACACACCCCGTTATCGCTACACAGACATTGTTCTCATTGTCGTAGGCTTGGTGGTCACATTTCTCGGAACATATAACCCAATTTTTACATTGATAGGCATCATACTCTCCGGAATAGGATTGGGCATCTGGGCAAAGAGAACAGGCCGAAGTATTATAGGTTGGGTCCTCATTGCATTAATCCCCATAATCGGCCCGATGATAGGTCTTGGTGTCATGTGGGCCAGAAGGGAAGGGCCACCGGTGACTGTATACCCTGAAAGGCGGAATATAACTCCCCATGTGGTAGCCGCCTTCATCATATTCCTCGTTTTTGCTGTTGTCATAGACTCTCTCGGTATAATATTCGCCTTTCTGGTTGCACTCATGGTGATCGCATTGAAAAGAGTTAAGAGTGAGCACCCAGTACGAATGAAATTGATTGCTATTGGAATCTACACTGTAATGCTGGTATGTGCCATTGCATTAAAAGCAATAAATAATCAGGTATCTCTGAGGAATGCAAGCGTTATCATCGCAGCCTGCGAGCAGTATAAAACCAAGAAGGGGGTATATCCCGACAGGCTAAATAATCTTGTGCCCGAGTACCTATCAAAGGTCCCCGTTGCCAGATATTCAGGTATCACTGGATGGACGTATTTCCATCACTCTAAGAAGAGAGAAGATGAAGGAGATTACTATACATTACAGTACAGCTATGAATCGCTCTTCGGGAGACGTTTCTACAATTCAGAAACGAAGCAATGGCGTTCCATGGATTAGGTATACACACTTATATGTGAGAGAAAGATGACCATGAACCCTTTCTTCACCATCTACACCATTGCATGGGGCATTTCCTGTATTCTTGCTCTTATCTTTTACCTCACAGAAAAAGAATACTATTCAATAATATGGAAAAACTACCGGCGCTTTCTTTTTGTCCCGTGGAAGGTGTCCACCTTCCTCATTGCCGGAACAGGCATGGTTGTCATTGCACCGTACACCGGTGATCCCACATGGGATTATGTTGATGCGGGGTTCATGTCGCTCTTCACTTTTATCAGCTCCCCTTGGGCCGTTGGGACATTATACAAGGTGTTTGCGAGAAGACTTTCGATAAAGCATGGATTCATTGCATTCTGCGTATGGATGTTTTCGGCCAGCTGGTCCTATGACCTCTACCTCCTTCTCAAGGATGGTTACTACCCGCTCACATGGTTAACGAACCTCTTGGCATCGTCAGTGCTCTATGTATCGGCAGGCTTGCTATGGAGCCTCGATTGGCGGGAAGGAAAGGGTATTATCCTCTCATTCAGGGAGGAAGATTGGCCCTACCCATCCAAACAGAAGGTATTCATGAAAATATTTTGGTTTGTACTTCCCTTTATGGCCATTGCTTCGGGGATTGTTTTGTATTTTATCATTTAAAAATCGTTAATTCGCTGGATAGGGTGATAAGGCTTATGTTTGCTTTCAACTAGTAATATATGCTTTTCAAGATTCATTGGTTAGTTTGTTTGTAGGTGCAAGCAACACTCCTAGGCTAACCAAATGGAACCCCCGAAGAACTAAAAATGGAAGGGGAAGGGTCAAATCCTTATCCTTGACTCAACTGACCTTTAATCTCATTCAAAAGGCGCAGGATATTCCCATCTGACTCCAGTAATCCCATGAACCTCTTTCTTGCCATACTGAAGAATAAGAGAAACGGAGGCAATGTAAATAATAAACGGGTTGTTGCCCAAATCAACTTCACTGTTACAATCGAGGTGAACACCTTTCCTGAAGGGCGATATCGAGCACGGTTTGGGCACCCACTTTGGCACGTCCGAGAGTTCCAGAGGGGACAATCCACGCTGTCTGAGGACAAAGTCCGAGTTCGTGGATTGAGCGAGGACGGGGCATTTAGTGGGTAAATCCCGCTATGGGCGGGATGAAGCCGCGCGGAGCGGAGTACGAAGGGAACGGTGTTCTGAGAGGTAAACTATTTGTGCAAGAGCCCGTAAAGAGTTGCCCCTATGATTATACTTGACATGCGGTCTGAATTTGGTATCATAAAAAGACTGGAGGTGAGATAAATGAATATTTCAAAAGATATAAAACCTATAACCTATCTTAAATCAAAAACTGCTGATCTATTAAAGCAAATAAATGAAACGCATTGCCCTGTAATCATCACGCAAAATGGAGAGCCCAGAGCAGTCCTTCAAGACCCTATAAGTTATGAAAATATGCGCAATGCTTTGGGGATGTTAAAGATTATATCAATAGGAGAAGAGGAAATTAAAAATAACAAAGTCAAAACCCAGAGGGAAGTATTTAAAAATTTAGAAAAAATATTAAAAGAACATGAAACAAAAATATAAGGTAATATGGTCCAATACCGCTGAAAATGATTTGACAGAGATAATTGAATATATTGCCAAAGATAACTTCTCTAATGCCGTAAAAATTTTAATGAAAATAAAAGAGAAGGCGTCAAGTCTTTATTACTCGCCTGAGCGAGGTCGTATTGTGCCGGAATTTCAGGAACACGGTATACTGCAATATCGTGAACTTGTTATGACCCCCTGGAGAATCATCTACAGGATATCGAAAATGAATGTCTATGCTTTGTCTGTGCTGGATTCGCGACAAAATATTGAAGAAATCTTATTTAAAAGGCTGATAGCTTCAAAAAAATGAAGAAAGGGAAGGAATTAAATCTTTATCCTTGATTCAACTGACCTTTAATCTCATTCATAAGACGCAGGATATTCCCATCTGACTCCAGTAATCCCATGAACCTCTTTCTTGCCACACTGAAGAATAAGAAAAACGGAGGCAATGTAAATAATAAACTGGCTGTTGCCCAAACCCATCCATAAATGTGCTAAGTTCGGAAGGTATTCCCGGAAGTGAGCATTACGGAAGCTCCGGGGTCTGTCCCGCTATAGCGGGATAACCCTCTTAGAGCACCCGAAGCGTTCCCTCGCACCAGCGGGGGATGAATGTGCGGATGCATCAATGCTTGAGCCCCAGGGGCTGGGACGGGTGGGTCTCACATTCAAGCAGAGGGGCTCTTAGAAGGGTCGGAGATGGAGTACCAGCGAACGGAGGGAATACCTTTCGGATCGAATGGGGCAAAAAGGGTTTGGGCAACAGCCCGTAAAGATTTGACCCCTTTTACCGCCATTTACCGTTCTTTACCTTGAAAAAGGTAAGTATAAACTGTTATTATTTTCTATAACTTATGGAATTATTTGAAAACAATACTTCATTTGAAAAAGATACAAGAAAACCTCTCGCAGACAGAATAAGACCGAAAACACTTGATGAATTTGTAGGTCAGGAGCATATCCTTGGGAAAGGTAAACTCCTCCAGGTTCTTCTTGAGAAAAAGGACATACCATCTATGATTCTCTGGGGACCGAGCGGTGTAGGAAAAACTACCCTTGGATGGCTTATGGGAAAATACATGAAGCTCCCCTTTGTATCTTTGAGTGCCGTAAACATAGGGATTAAAGAAGTAAAAGAGGTTATGCAAAAATCAAAAATCCAGAAGATTATCCTCTTTATAGATGAATTCCATCGATTTAACAAGCTGCAACAAGATACATTTCTTCCCAATGTAGAATATGGAGACATAATACTGATTGGTGCCACCACCGAAAACCCATCATTTGAAATCATCTCTCCTTTGCTCTCGAGAATGAGGGTTCTCACCCTCAACCCGTTAACAGTGGAAGAGTTAGTAAGGATAATCAAGAGGGCCTTGAATGAGGATAAGGAATTAAAGGCAGGATCACTAAAAATTGAGGAGGACATAATCGAAGAGCTTGCAACCCTCTCCAATAGTGATGCAAGAAAGGCCCTAAACCTCTTAGAGGTATGCTACAAGATGGTAAAGGAGATGGGGAAAGAAAGCCCGGTTATTGACCGGGATATATTAAGGGAGGCATATCAGAAAAATATAGCGGTGTATGATAAAAAAGGTGAGATGCACTATGACCTTATCAGTGCTCTCCATAAAAGCATGAGAGGCTCTGACCCTGATGCAGCAGTCTACTGGCTCGCCCGTATGATAGAAGGCGGGGAAGACCCTCTTTATATTGTAAGAAGGATGGTAAGGTTTGCATCAGAGGATGTAGGCAACGCAGACCCT